>DMYC01000172.1 GCA_003482695.1 Clostridiales bacterium UBA8960 | reverse complement strand
TCTTGCTTTAGCATTTCATCCATGCTATCCTAATAGACACTACATAATAAAGCGAGGCACCAAATAATGATCAAGTCAAAAGCTCAAATCATGAGCATCGCATTACAGGCCATCTACTGGACAACTTTCTGCAGCGTATTCAGTTTCGCCGCAGTGTTTTTAAAAAAACTCGGCTCCTCAAGCACCAACATTGGCCTTATCGTGGCGATGTCATCGCTCGTTGCGGCATTCTCACAGGCACTCGTCGGCACGTGGATCGACAGAAACCAGATTAAACGACTTAAAAAAACGAGCGTCGGTTTAACAAGCGCAGCCATCGTCACCACCATCGTACTAATCCTTCCAGTGGCATGGAAAACGCCATTTTTCATCTTCTCACTCATACTGCTCATGACGCTTCAGCCACTGGTCAGCACCATGATCATATCCATGCAGAGCGTTGACCGCCGCGTGAGTTTTGGGGTCTCAAGAGCATTTGGATCCTTGGCATTTGCTGGGGCGTCCTCTGTCATCGGCACCCTTGTCGCGCAAAAGACAGCAGAAATCGTCCCTTGGGTGTCGCTGCTTTTATATATTTTACTGCTTGGCACCATCATCGTATTTCCAAATCAGAATGAAACCGTCGAAAAAGGGAGCAACCACGATGAAGTGGCTTCAAACGGCAAAAAATTATCCACAGTCAAACAATACCCGCAATTTATGATCGTCATAGCGGGCCTCATTTTTGTGTTCATATTCCACAACATATCAAACGTCTTTCTTATCACCATCGTGCAGTCCAAAGGCGGCACAGCGCTTGAATTCGGATACGCACTTACGCTTATGGCGATGATCGAGATCCCCGTGATGATCGCATCCGGCGTCTTGATGCGACGTTTTGGCACGAAGAACCTACTCAGATTTGCCATGGTATTCTACATGTTCCGCAGCTTCGCACTCTTTTACGCGAAAGATATGGCTGGCGTGTATGTGGCACAACTGTTGCAGGCGTTTTCGTTCGCCATTTACATCCCGGTTTCGGTGGCTTTCGTCAATGAAACAATGAAGTCGTATGACCGCGTCAAAGGCCAGACGCTACTTGTGAGCGCCGCAACACTGGGTGGAGTCGCAGGAACACTTGGCGGGGGAATCGTCATAGACAACTTTGGCGTGCCAGAAATGTTGTTTATCGGATTCATCTGCACCGTCATCGGCGGGACACTTGTGATATTTGGACTAAAGTCAAAACCTACGTCTTGACAATTCACACAAAAGCGTTAAAATAATACTAACATCAAAAATACAGTGACGACCAAAGCATAGATTTTGACTGCGCTCAAGAGAGCTGGTGGCAGGTGTGAACCAGCGCGTAAGGAAATCGATCCACTTTGTGAACTGTCGGCGAAGAGTCGAAGGGACTGCCCTTTACAGCAGAGACGAGAGGGTCGCACCACGGTGCGGCAATTTGGGTGGCAACGCGGAACTTCCGTCCCATATGCAGTGGGATAGGGGGTTTTTTTATTTCCCGAATCCCGATAGACGCAAATTAAGATAATAGAGGAGGGTATCATGTTAGACATCAGATTATTTAGAACCAATCCCGAGCTGATCAAAGAAAACATCAAGAAAAAATTCCAAGATGAAAAACTTGCCATGGTCGACGAAGTGGTGGAAATGGACACGGAGTTTAGAGCGGCAAAAACAAGAGGCGACGATCTCAGAGGACAGCGCAACGCCATCAGCAAAGAAATCGGCGGCTACATGGCTAAAGGCATGAAAGATGAAGCAGAAAAGACGAAAGAAAAAGTCGCTGCGATCAGCAAAGAACTCACTGAACTTGAAGAAAGAGAAGCCATACTGACCGAAGAAATCAGAAAGCGCATGCTCGTGATCCCAAACATCATCGACGACTCAGTTCCAATCGGAAGAGACGATTCAGAAAACGTGGAAGTGGCGAAATTCGGCGATTCAGTCGTGCCACCATACGATGTGCCATATCATGTGGAAATTATGGAAAGGCTCAAAGGGCTCGACCTTGAAAGCGCAAGAAAAACAAGCGGCAACGGATTTTATTACCTTAGAGGGGACATCGCGAGACTTCACTCTGGCATATTGGCGTATGCAAGAGATTTCATGATCGATCGCGGCTTCGAATACTATATCCCGCCGTTCATGATCCGCAGCGAAGTCGTCACGGGCGTCATGAGTTTTACAGAGATGGAAAACATGATGTACAAAATCGAAGGGGAAGACCTATACCTCATCGGCACATCAGAACACTCAATGATCGGCAAATTCATCGACACCATGATCGAAGAAGAAGAGCTCCCACAAGCGCTCACAAGCTACTCACCATGTTTCCGTAAAGAAGTCGGCGCACACGGCATCGAAGAACGCGGCGTTTACCGCATCCACCAGTTCGAAAAGCAGGAAATGATCGTCGTCTGTAAACCGGAAGAGAGCCCACAGTGGTTCGAAAAACTCTACCAAAACACGATCGACTTCTTCAGAACGCTAGACGTTCCAGTAAGAGCCCTCGAATGCTGCTCAGGCGACCTCGCCGACCTCAAAGTGAAAAGCATCGACGTCGAAGCATGGTCTCCACGCCAGAAAAAATACTTCGAAGTAGGCAGCTGTTCTAACCTTGGTGATGCACAAGCAAGAAGACTCGGTATCCGC
>DMYC01000251.1 GCA_003482695.1 Clostridiales bacterium UBA8960 | reverse complement strand
TATGGCGGTGGTCTTTCCACGGCCAGGACTGCCAGTAAGAAGACCAAACCCCTTGGTTTTAACTAAGTAATCTAGACGAAAAAGGGTTTCTCGGTGTTCTTTGGTATCGACAAGAATTTCTTTAGCATTCTTTAAGAAAGGGTTAAATTCCAAACCGTAGCGTGCGGTATAGTTCATATTTCTTCACCTCGACATAAATGTAGTTTTTCGCGTTTAACAAAGGCATTTTCGTGTTTGTTGAGTAGGCGGATTGGTGTAAAAGTGCCGTCGTGTTCAACGATAAAGATAGAGGTCATATCAGGGGAATAGCGTAGGCGAATCCTTTGCTTGGCAAAACGATAGTCGACCTCGTAGGCCACTTGATCGATGCTAATGACACAATCAATGGAAACGCGCCGTTCAATCTCTAAGAGGAAGTGTTTTTGAATGTCCTCGTCGCTAAGACGTCTTATGCGTTCAGGCTCTGAGAAGAAGCGATCTTGTGGCGAAAAGCCCTTAAGTGAAGAATGGGGCGACTGGTTATAACGCTGAACGTAAGCCAGAAGATTGCCGCGGAGTTCATCAAGAGAATGAAAATCTCGAATATCCAGACATGCGAGCCATTGATCCTTCATTGTTCTAAACCATCTCTCAATTTTTGCTTTTTGAGTTGGCGTATATGGCCTGTCGTAGTGAAGCACGGAGCCAGTGCGCGCTGCGAGGAGTTCCATCTGTTTATTCTTAAAAGAGCTCCCATTGTCAAAATTGTACATTTGCGGGCGGCCATATTTTGCAACCGCGGACTTCATCACCGACATAAGGTTCACAAAATTATCGTTGAAAAAGACATCGATGCCGACGATGAAACGGCTGGCATCATCAATAAGTGCAATAATGAACACTTTGTGCTTCTTGCCATCATTGGTTTTAAGATAGGGTCCCACACTGGTGTCGCCACACCAAACTTCGTTGATGTGTGGGCGCTCATAGCGTCGCATATCCTGATTGGTAGTGGTCTTTTGCTCTATTGCGAGGTGTTTGATAAAGCGATTGATTGTCGCTTCAGATAACTCACCGGGTTTTATACTTCCTTTTTCACGAAGTTGCCTGAAAATCGCAGCAGCAGACATGCGCGGGTAGTTAGATTTAAGATATTCAATCTGTTCCTGAAGCGCTTCATCGAGTTTGCGAGATTTTCCAGTATCCGACCTAGTTGAAGGTAAGAGTGCGTCAAAACCACCTCGGTTATAGTTGTTATACCAACGTTTAATGGAAGTGGGTGCGAAGTGCTTAATATTTCCGCTCGGTGTACGCACACCTTTGGTTGAGACATCACGAAAGAAAGCCTCTTTGGATTCGTATTGATCAGAAAGGCCAGAAATCAGTGGAGCGATGAGCGAATACCTCATCAAAGCGATTGCATGGGTTTGATCCTTAGTCATAGTGTGTTCCTCCTTTAGAATTACCTTCATTATAGGCGTAAATCCAGGAGAGGTCGTGTTAGGTTATGTGGGTTTGAGAAAAAGGATATTGGGTGTTCGTTTAATCTGCATAAACTGGCGCTTGAAGTTTGAGAAACACAGGTCAACCAAATCTTTAGTTGAGCAAAGAGATAAAGATACCGAAAGCAGTCGCTCTAGCCAGTGGCACAGATACTGCCGGATAACATACCGAATGTTGCTCTCATCAATAGATGGGTGCATTTGCATGATGGAAGTAAAGCCCACAGAACGTTCATGGCAGTCTAAGATAGCAACTTGATCTGGAAGTGAGATTTGAGAATAGGGTATAATAGAGGATAAGAGGATGGCGTGGGTGGTACTACAAACCGAACAGATCATACGCCGAATACGCAGTGAGGTAAAAGAAGTTTCAAACTTGAGCCTACGATTATAGTAACCGTGAATAGAGAGGCATCCTGAATGACCACAAGTACATGTCAGCTGATGCTGCTCAAGGCTATTTAAAATATTATCATATAAAATTTGAGAAATAGGATTGCAATTGTCCGTTAAAATCGTTATCATATGAATTGTTATAGACGAGGTCTATCCTCTCTGTAATTTTTTGGGTGTAGCAGAAGTCAAACTTTGGTCGGGGAGACTTCTGCTGCAGATATAAATGAAAAGTAATGCTTTCATGATAACATAAGAAGTTAGCGGATAAAATAATCTGATGCATAATGCAACAGATTAAGTTGTCTGCTAACTTCTTTTATTTTGTCTGATATTGGTTTAATCAAAAGCAGTTAATGTGTGGAATAACACCTTAGCGAATATGTCTTTAAAAGGGTTTAAAAAGTCACCGCGATAGCGGTTTAGTCCAACACACAGTCCTCGCAACTAAGGCTGCGAGGACTGTAAGAACGTTATGGGAAATATGGAAGTTGAGGGTATGGACTTGAATTGGTTCTTAAAGTGTGGTGTCGAGAACGTGGAGATGTAGACTTGATTAGTTGTTCCGGTGCGATCGGTGGCTAGGTCTTTTGGGAAGTTGTGATTAAAGTTCCGCTGGATAATGTAAAGATGGACATAATGAACCCACCATCGAAAAGAGGGGTTCTGAAATTGGATGGTTCAGTCGGTACCTGGTGCAAAATCAGCCGTGATACATATCGGGTTCTCTCTTATTTCAGTCGTCTCATGCAATCGCTTCTAAGGAAGCTCGATCTCAGATGTAGCCTGAATCATATGAAATGAATGAAGCATATCGTAGCCTCCTTTTCGCTGGTGTCCCTCCGCTTATCGTTTCAAATCATCCATTTGATAGATACTTCCCATAACAATGAATTCCTGCCATCATCCCGTATTTATACGGGGTTCTTTATAAGTGGCATAATGATAAAATGAAAGGTGGAGAAGTCTCGATACAAGACGGCAGGAACTCAGAGACGTTATATGATATCCAGGGTAAGGGTGTATATGAATCAGTTGCGCATTCTGATTTGGCATATTGGTTGACAGGGCGGAGTTGTTGAAGGATCAAAAGACATCTCGCTGGCGCTCGGAAAAGACAAACTCGCATACGCTCGTGAAAAGACAAT
>DMYC01000081.1 GCA_003482695.1 Clostridiales bacterium UBA8960 | reverse complement strand
CGATGGCACTTCATCCACATCGACACCTTGATCTTGATCAAGATCTGATTCGCCATCTTCAGTGTCATCTGATTCAGTGGATTCCACTTGCTCTATTTTAGAATTTTTGAGTCTTTTCCCACATGTTTCCATCACTCTAAGCAAAGTTTTTTCTGTATGATGTTTTGGAGGTTGCGTGGCTTTGGTTTCAATTTTCATTTTTTTTAGAATCTTGGGGTCATTGACTTCGACAAAAGGTAGATTCTTTTCTTTGGAAATGATTTTTTCGACTTTACGCCACCCTTCAACGCGTTGGGTTCTCCCTTTTGCGATGAAAGGTGCCCCTCCACTTTCCGCTGAGACATGAAGCGTGGTTTCCTCATGTTCAGCCACTGGCATAAACTGTATGATAAACCGGTTGCGAACGGCATCGTATACCGCTTTCTCGTCGTTTGTCAGATTTTTTGCGATTAAATACGTTGGTATGATTGCACTATGGCTTTCCACTTTGCTGTTATCAAAGACCCTTTTTCCCGTGTGAAAGACCACTTCAGATTCATAAGGAAGTCCTTTTTTTTGCGTATTTAACACCTTTTGCACTTTTTCGATCAGAGACTCTTCAAGCGCGATGCTGGCCGTTCTTGGATAGGTTATCAGTTTTTTCTCATACAAATCTTGAGCCACCTTGAGCACTTTGTCAGAAGTCCAACCTTTGAATTTGCTCGTGATATGGCCTTGGAGTCCAGAGAGATTAAACAGTGTAGGCGGGTATTCTTTCTTCTGCTCGACAATTTTCTCTGCTATACGAAAAGACTGTTTTGCAAAATGGTCTTTAAGCGCTTCGAGTTTTTCCTTCGAATCGAAACGGTCGCCGACCTCTTCTGTATAGATTGCATCGAACACTTCACCTTTCGGCGTTTCAAATGTCCCGATGAGTTTATGAAATGCCTCTTTTACAAAGCTTTCAATTTCCAGATCCCTATCATATATAATTTTAAGCGTAGGCAAAAGCACTCTACCGATATTGAGTGGTTTAGAGCTGCCCCTTTGATATTTCAGCGTCGCAACAGAAGTCAAGTTAATGCCGATGAGCCAATCGGCCCATTGTCTCCCTATACCGGCATCTTTTAAATTCGACATACTTGAATTTGGCACGAGTTTGCTCATGCCGCCTATGACTTCGTCAGGTGTCCATTCGTTGAGCAAAAGCCTAAATGTCGGTTTTTTCACTTCTAAATAATCTAAAATGATATCCCCGATAATTTGCCCTTCACGGTCAAAGTCACATGCGCTGATTACGCCATCGACATCCGGCCGACCAATCAACGTCCGAATGGTTTCGATTTGTTTTAGCGCACCTTGATCCACTCTTTGCCGATCGTTTTGATCAAGTTTGACTTTGTACTTAAACGCTTCCGGTATAAAAGGAAAATTTTCAAGTCGCCAGGACCGCATTTTTTCGTCATAATCTTTTGAATCATATAACTCGAGCAAGTGCCCAAAAGCCCAAGTGACAATATACTGCGTGCCTTCAAAAAAACCATCGCGCCTTTGTTTGGCATCGATGGCTTCAGCGATATTTTTAGCAACTGATGGTTTTTCCGCGATGATTACTTTTAACATACTGGCCATCCCTATTTTTCATTGTGTTGGTGAGTCAGGTCCACGAACCCTTCAGGTCTTTCAAAACGCTCTCTTGGCAATTTCATTTTGATCGCTGTCTCGATTTCTTTCAGGACGATTTCGTCCTTATTCGTGATAAACGTAACGGCAAAACCTTTCTTGCCCATACGTCCCGTTCTTCCAATTCTATGGATATACCCTTCAGGCGTTTCAGGCAAATCAAAGTTGTATATATGGCTCACACCAGATATATCAAGCCCTCTCGCCGCAACATCCGTCGTAATGAGATACTGAAATTTGCCTTCTTTAAATGCCTTCATGATGCGCTGTCGTACATTTCGACTTAAATCCCCGTGAAGTTTTTCGCAGTGATAACCCCTTTGTGACAATGTAAACTCAAGCTTATCCACACGTCTAATCGTCCTACAGAATACGACGCCCAAATAGGGGTTCGTATAATCAAGCGTGTGAATCAACGCTTCCGTTTTCCAACGGTCCGAAGATTCGACAATTTTTTGATCGATATTTTCAAGTGTGACTGTCCCAAGTTCTGCTGAACACTCTACAGGTGAAACCATATGACGATAGGCAAGCTTTTTGACATCCCGGTCTAATGTTGCTGAAAAACAAAGCGTTTGGCGATCATTCGATATGTTTTTCAAAATGAGTTCCACTTCATTTTTGAACCCTAATAGCAGCATTTGATCCGCTTCATCGAGCACTAATACTTTTAGCTTTTTTAAATCGATGTTGCCTTGTCTCATGTGGTCGATTAATCTACCAGGTGTTGCAACCACAATATCTATGCCTCTATTTAATTTTTTTAGCTGAGAACTGGTGTCCACTCCCCCATAAATCGCAAGAAGACCAAAGGACTGCCCGTCTATCAGCTGCTTTATTTCATCCGTGATTTGTATTGCAAGCTCACGTGTAGGTGCTAAAACAAGCATTTGAACGTGCTTCGACATCTCATCGAGTTTCATGAGTGAAGGCAATAAATAAGCGAGCGTCTTACCTGTACCCGTCGGCGCTTTGGCGATGACATCCACGCCATCCAAAATGAGTGGAATCGCTCTATTTTGAATCGTAGTGGGTGTTTCAAAGCGTTTTTTCTCTAAATTTTCAAGTAACCAGTTCGGCAATCCGAACATTTCAAACGGTTTCATATTCAGCCTTTCTCGTTAAGTCGTGTAAGCAGAGCGATTTCCTCAGCATACCCGGGTAATTCATTTGGAGTTTCAAGGTAAAAAGGCAAATGAATGAGTTTTGGATGGTTGATTATCCTTTGAATCGCTTCAATTCCCAAGTGACCTTCACCAATTTTTTCATGTCGGTCCTTATGGCTATTAAATGGATTCTTGGTATCGTTAAGGTGTATGGCATATAGTTTGTCGAGCCCTATGATGCGATCAAATGTTTCAAGTACGCCATCCAGATCGCCGACAATATCATAGCCCGCATCATATACGTGACACGTATCTAGGCATACCCCTAGTTTATCATTAAAATTGACTTGATCGATGATTTTTTTAAGTTCCTCAAATCGGCTCCCTACTTCGCTGCCTTTTCCAGACATGGTTTCAAGCAAAACAATCGTAGATTGGGTTTCTTTCATCACGCGGTTTAAAAGTTCGACGATCAGAGCGATGCCTTTTTCCACACCTTGACCAACATGGCTGCCCGGATGGAAATTGTATAATGTGCCAGGCAAACTTTCCAGTTTTTCAAGATCTTCAGTTAACACTTCAAAAGCAAACTGTTTCACGCGTTCATCTGCCGAACATGGATTAAGTGTATAAGGCGCATGCGCCAATATAGGACCGAATTTATGTGCTTCCATAAGCTGTATGAGCTTACTGACGTCTTTTTCATCGATGGCTTTTGAGCTTCCACCTCTCGGATTTCTCGTAAAAAACTGAAACGTGTCTGCGCCGATTGAAAGCGCTTCCTTTCCCATATGATGGTACCCTTTTGTGACGGATAAATGTAAA
>DMYC01000291.1 GCA_003482695.1 Clostridiales bacterium UBA8960 | reverse complement strand
CTGATCTTAAAAGTTCGATAAATGAGGATTCCTCTATCAAGGATTTACTGACGCGGCTCATAAGGTCCAAATAGACTTTGGAAGCCTGTTCGGGAATAATCATCACGATGACCAGGACGACTTCCTCACCACTATCATGAATCAAAGGTTTTCTGAGTCTCCAAATGGATAGCTTGGGTTTTGAAACAGTTGCTGTCTTGGTGTGTACCAGCATCGTCTTTTCACCATGAATCAGTGTACTACCAAGCTTTTCACGATTTATAAGCTCTTTTTGCAGTTGAATTGTGTTTTTTAGGCCGTCCGTATGATGGGAAGCAATCATTTTGATTAAACTTTTGATATTGCTCACATGATCCAAAATAATCATCTCAAAGTTTTCTTCTATGGAAAGAATGGCTTCCGTGATGTCTCTGATTTTTTTGATTTTTTCTGTATCATCCACGAAAACCTGCTTGCTTGTATGAGCGGGTTTACTGGAAAGAAAGGGGATCACTTTTTTCACTTTTTCTATATCGCTTTCAGGTAGCAGTGGATTGACTTGTATGACAGGCAAACCAGATGCTTCGATGACGATGGTCGAAATGAGCAGCTCAATGCCCAATACTTGCGCTCGACTTGTCAAAATGTCTTCTTTTGATAGTTGTGTTACAAGCTCCATATCCGGGAATGATTTTTCTAGTCTTGAATAGAGCAAGCTTGATGTGCCAATGCCACTGGCACACACAACGCCTACCTTTATTTTTCTGGTTTTTATCAGATGCTTTTTGAACCGTTCAATCGACGCACCAAAATGCATGGCAATATATCCGATTTCCCCATCGGGCAATTCAATGTCATATTTTTCTTCAATCACAGTCGAAACCACTCTCGACATGCTGAATATCTCAGGGTACATTTCTTTGATTTTTTCTAAAAGAGGGTTTCTGATTTCAAGTGCCATTTTGATCCGTGATATGGCTGGTCTAAGATGGCTTACAAGACCAACCAGCAATTGATCGTCATTTGCCAAACTGTATCCACTTTGGGCACCAAACTTCTGAATCATATTTGATGCCAATCTTGTGATCTCGAAATTCGAGATGAGCATGCCATCTGCTTCGACCAAACTGCCTGATTTAAGCTTTGACCCTTTGAGATGCATTGTGATGTATCCTATCTCATCATCGGGGAATCGAATGCCAAAATGCGATTCGATTTTTGCGCCGATTTTTCCCGCCAGTTTAAAAAGATCATCCTCTTTGAGTTCATTTAAAAGGTCTGTTTTCATGATGATCGATTCACCACGTTTTATGCGCTGAACCGCAATCGTAAGATGAATCGTCAAACCCATGTGTGCATTCTCAGTCAACTTTTCAATTAACAAGCTTCCAAATTCAAGTAAAATCGCACCAATTTGAACAAGCGTGTTTCTGTCGAGCACATCGTTCATCATCGAATCCTGATTGTTGAAGATGCCCAATAATTCTTGGTGTTCATAGTTTTGATAAAGGAAATCAACGATTGCTTTTCGGTACTGTTTTTCCGTCCCTTCTAGGTAAACGCCATAACCTGGCTTCCTGACAAGTTTAATGCCACGCCCGTCAAACCATGGTTCAATTTTGTCCATATCATATGAAATGGTTGCCTCGGAAACGCCAAGCAGTTTTGAAAAATGATAAAACTTCTTTGGCTCACGACTTTTTAGCAGCTCGCTTATCAACTTATTCTGTCTGTCTTCCTGGTCGAGTCCCGTGTTGTCACACTTGTCCGCTATCTCTTTAAACTTCTTGATTTGACTTTCATCAGCAAAAAGTTTGATGCCGATGCGCGTCTTCTTCTCCAGTTTCATGCCCAAACTTTGAATGAACACTTCTAAAGTGTCCATTTCTCTAAATATTGTCCGCTTGCTGATTCCTAACTGATCCGCTATTTCTGAAACGGTGACATAATCGTCTCGTTCAAGTAGCGCACTTATGATTTCGATGATCCTCTTGGAACAGTTCACTGCAACCCCCTGTTGTTATTAGAGACATAATTTAATAACCAAATTTTCAGATAACTTATTTGATACTATTATACCTTTAATGAACAGATATTCAGAGAAGAAGTTGCTGTGACTTGTCATTATTTATTAGTGCCATAAATGAAGAACCCTATAAATATTGAAACAGCAAAGGTTAAAAAACACTTTGCTGTCTCAGGTATGCTATTATTTTTTTAAACGTTCAACTAAACTGTCATAGATTGGATTGCCCACAAACTGTTCAATCGTGATCAGTTCGGCAGTTTGACATTTGACACTCGCACGTTCAGCCAAATTGGTGTGTGTAATGACAATATCAGCATCTGCAGGAATATCTTCAAGCGATGTGTTGATCACTTCAATATTTAGTCCCGCTTCCTTTATTTTTTTTCTAAGCGTTGTTGCGCCCATTGCGGATGAACCCATACCTGCATCACAGGCGACAACGATTTTGCTTACAGCTTTTATCATCTTACCCTTTGATTCAGCTTTCATAGATTGAACAGCGCCTTTTGCCGCTTCAAGCGAATGGTCATCCGAACTTTTCTTTTTAACGAAATACGCAGCAACGACAAATGATACTGCAGTTGAAACAAGAACGCCTGCCAACACTGGAAGCAGTCCGCCCTTTGGTGTCATCGCCATAAGTGCAAATATACTGCCTGGTGAAGGTGTTGCGATTAGGCCTGCACCAAGTATTACGAATGTGAACACGCCACTCATGCCACCCGCAACAACGGCTAGGATCAGTACTGGATTCATCAGTACATAAGGGAAATAAATTTCATGGATGCCACCGAAGAAGTGGATAATCACTGCGCCTGGTGCGGATTGTTTTACCATGCCTTTTGCAAATACCCAGTACGCTAGAAGAATGCCAAGACCAGGTCCTGGATTCGTTTCTAACAAGAAGAAAATGGATTTGCCGGCATCAGCCGCTTGTTGAATGCCTAAAGGTCCTAAAACCCCATGGTTCATCGCGTTGTTTAAGAAAAGAATTTTGCCTGGCTCAATAAAAAGCGAAGTGAAAGGCAACAAGTTTGCGTTGACGATTGCCTCTACACCGGTTTTTAGGAAGTTGTTAAGTGCAACCACGACAGGGCCGATTCCCAAGAATGCGAGTAGTGCCAAAAGCATCGCAATAATTCCAGATGAAAAGTTTGCTACGAGCATTTCAAAACCGGCTGGTACTTTACCTTCCACTGAATCATCGAACTTTTTAATGACATATCCACCAAGAGGGCCCATGATCATCGCACCGATGAACATCGGAATGTCGACACCGACAACAACACCCATGGTTGCAACAGCACCTACAACGCCACCTCTTGCGCCTCCAATCAGCTTGCCACCTGTATAACCGATCAGAATTGGCAATAAATAAATAATCATCGGTCCCACAAGTGAAGCCAAATTTGCATTAGGCGTCCAGCCTGTTGGGATAAATAACGCCGTGATAATACCCCACGCGATGAATGCGCCGATATTAGGCATTACCATGCCACTTAGAAAACGACCAAATCTTTGTACGCCGCCTTTTGATTTTGCATTATTGTTTAACACGCTATCCATTTTAGTCCCCCTATTATTTTGTGTGACATCCTGGCCAAGGATGTAAGAAATCCGGACATCTCTTATCCCGATTATAGTCACACACGGTCTAAAATGGCAAAGCAAAGACCATCGAATTTGGCAAGAACGATTAGTGACAAAACTAAAAATTCTGCTGTTTCAATGGTCTCTGTGAAATTTTGCTATTTATTTTCCTTGCGTCGTCACTGTATACGCCCAGTTGCCATTCGCTTTTTTTGCTAAAGCGTCTCTGAAATAATAAGCGTCTTCGCCCTTATGCATTTTATAAAGGTCAAATTTAATTGACACATCTGTTGTTTCTTTGATTTCAAATGCTGTGAAAATGCCGTTTTCACTGTAACCGTAATTCATAAAGTCATCCAGATTGCCAGATACACCAATCAAACCGACGTTCAGTGACATTAGATTGATGAGCGCCTGCTTCTCCACCTCACTGAGGTTTGTGATTTGAGACAAATCCATGACCACATATTCGTCGTTTGATCTTAAACCGCTGTCGGCTACTAAAATATCTGAAATGATCCGTCCATATAAACCAGCCATATCATCTTGTTGCTCAACGATTTTTATATATTTGGGATCTCCCAATTGACCAGGATAGGATTCCATGATCATACCAGAAAAACCAATTTCAACAACTTGACCGTTTTTTAGCGCGCTTGCATCACTAAGCACACCTTCCATGTTATAAATTGGCGTGTTCGTTGATGCGTAAATCAACCCTCCGGTTTCTGATGCTAGCAGAAAGCCACCATCTCGAAGGCCGATGACTTTACCTTCTATCGTTGCCTCTGATTTGGGAAGACGGTTGGATTGACCCGTACATCCTGCGATAAGCACCAATATCAAAACCAGTAACGCACCTATAGTCCTTTTTCTCACTTTCATATAAACCTCCTATGTTAGTTAGACGCAACTCAGGTGGTTTTTGTTCCATACACTTAAAATGTTCAGGGGGTTGGTCCCCTTGGTTTTTTGACCAAGTAACCACCCCTAACCATATTTCTCTACCTTTTTACCCAAAATAACGTTACAATATTCTTGAACCTACAAAATACATTTACTTTATCGGAGTGAATCATGAACAGACTTAATCGAGCCATCAACACTATACGATATATTCTTATTTCACTACTGCTGATGATGCTACATATGACCATATCATTTGCCAGTATTGACCCTGAGCTTGAAGCCATACTATCGCCAGATGAAAGAGAATGGCTTTTTGAAAGCAAGGACGAACTGTTTTTCATCGGACTCGATCCACTTGCCGGGATGGAGTATTTTATCTCGGATCAAACAGAACAGGGTTATTTGAAGAGCATCACTGATTTTCTATCAAGAAAGACCACGTTGAATTTGGTCATTAAACCTGATCTCTCATGGAATGAAGCGGTTGATGATTTAGAGTCAGGGGCGATTCAGATTTTATTTGGTGCCAACCCAACACCCGAGCGCCTCAAAACGATGGACTTCACAGACCCTATATACAGTGTGCCTTATACAGTGCTTAGTCAGGTGAATGGTGATGTTCAAAATATTGGCGACCTAAACGGGAAAAGAGTTGGATTTTTAGAAGGCGATATTGTTATATCCATTCTTGAGGATGCTTATACCAATCTTCATTATGATGTGATTTCTTTTGATGATCAGCTTGAAGGACTCAGTGCGCTGCACACATTTGAAATCGATGCATTTATCACTTCGGGCGGCGATGTGGTATACGACTACCTGTTCCGATACCCCGATCTGAAAGTCGTCGTGAATTTCGAAGAAATCCGCTCACTCATGACGTTTTCCGCGCTTAAAAGCAACGCGACACTGATATCGATTTTATCTAAGTCACTTTCACTATATGAAGGGGTGCATAAATCGATGATTGATGAAGCGCGTCATCAATATATTAGAAAAATACTGGATTTGACGCCACTCGAAAAGGCTTGGCTGAAAAAAAACCCGTCCATTCGAGTGGGTGTACCAAATGATTACTTGCCCGTTGACCATTATGAAAATGGTCAATACAAAGGCATAGCTGGCCACTACATGACGGCCTTCGCCGAGCTGATTGGACTTGAAATTGTTCCTGTGACTGGGAGTTTTGACGAAGTCTATGAAAAAATCAACCTTGGTGAAATCGATGTCCTCAATATGGCTATTACATCTGAAAGGCTCGATAAATTCATTTTCACAGACGCATTCAGCAATGAACGCGACCAAATATACGGGCATCGCGACAGCAAATATGTGCACGACATTTACGGGCTTGAGGGCAAGCGTGTCGCGGTCATTAAAGGTTTCTGGCATATCGATCATTTAAATTTGAATCTTCAGAACCCCGAACTCATACTCGTATCTGACATAAAAGAAGCCATTGAAGCTGTTGTTAGAGGCAAAGCGGATTACTTTATCGAAACCCCTGCTGTTGCAGAATTTTATATATCAGGCCTTGGTTATACCAACATCATAAAAAAAGGAGAGACCTCCTCGGATTCATTCTTGTATTTTGGCCTATTAAAGCAACATAAGCCCCTCGTAAGCATCT
>DMYC01000082.1 GCA_003482695.1 Clostridiales bacterium UBA8960 | reverse complement strand
GAGAAAGTATGAAGATTAAAATGATGGTCCACTATGCAGTATCATTTTTTTTAGCCGCACTGGTATTAATCGTCATCAATATTTTATATATGCAAAGCTCAGTCTATCAAGATGACGGATTATACCATTTCGACTCCAGTATGCATTTGGATTTTATTTCGGCGGGCATTTCAATCGATGAAAGTGGTGCGTTCCAAGTTTCAGCAAATGTAAATGATTATCTACTCAGGCATAACATTGGCATACAAATCATCGACGCATCACTTTCAGAAAGACTGAAGTTAAATGCCGAACCTTATGACCTTGAAAACGTGTATTCATTGGAATCACTATATCAACTCTATCAAAGTAAAATTGCCACAACGTTTGCAAAGACACTAGATATTGATGGGACTCAACTTACCCTTTTAATGGTCATGTCGCCGACACAAATTAAAAGGACGGTTTATACTTACGATGTTAAATTGGTGGAGTCGTCTTATAATATATTCTGGCTCGTGGGCATGAATATCGCTTTACTGGTGCTGATCAGTTATATTTACACCTATAATATCAGTCGTCCTATTTACCGCATCAACGGCGGCATCATTAAATTGTCTGAAGGCGCTTATAACGTTGAGTTTTCCGGAAAGGGCCTATATAAGGAAGTTGAAATGGCCATGAATGCTTTAGCCATTCGACTTGAGCACGCGCGAAATGAACAAAGACTTTCGGACATTAGCCGAGAAGAGTGGATCTCTAATCTATCGCATGACATTCGAACGCCATTAACGTCTTTAATTGGCTATGGTGAATTATTGGCTGATCCAGAATATCCGCCAAGTGTGGAGGAAAAAAAGAAATATATTGAAATCATCACCTCAAAAGGGGCCTATATCGAAAATTTACTTGATGACCTTAATATGGCGACGCGCTTAAAGCACAATCAACTCCCCTTAAAATTCGAATCGATCGAATTGGTCTCAGAGATGAAAGAAATCCTAATCGATATACTCAACACAAAATTCAGCGAACATAACATTACATTTACGCATAGCCATGAAAGTATAATCGCGGAAATCGATAGGAGATTATTCAAACGTGCACTTGTTAATCTGGTCTACAATGCTTTTGTGCATAATAAGGGAACCGTTTCAGTAAAAGTACATGTTGACATGACAGAGACAGAAGGCATAAAAATCACCATAGAAGATGATGGCGTCGGCGTCGAGAAGGAAGAACGCTCAAAAATATTTTCAAGATACTATAGAGGGACGCATACTACAAATGACGCAGAAGGCAGTGGCCTTGGACTCGCGATTGCGCATGATATCATCACAGCGCATGGTGGTGAGCTAACAGCAGATCAAAGTAGCCTTGGCGGGCTAAAACTAATGATCAAAATAAAGTCAAGTGAGGTGTAAATGCTGAGTATAGCCATAATTTCAGGAGTCATGAGCACATCGGAAGCGCTTAAAAAGCAGCTTATCGAATATTCGGATGCGTTTTCGGATGTGACATTATATGGAATAGAGGACAATTTTCCTGAGTCAATCACCTGTGACTTGATTATTTATTCAAGTGATATCGCTTATGATGAGATTCAGGAGATGCGCCATGAAATTTTGGCGAAGCAGGTTCTCATTGCCACACGAACAGTGAATTTCGAGACAATAGATGCCTTATTTAAAATTGGTAAAGGCGAGCGTGTTTATGTGTTCAATGATGCAGAGCCAACAACGTACCAGTTCATCGAACACCTTAAGAACATCGGACTTGAGGATATTGAAATGGTACCCTATTTTCCTGGGATTAAAGTGGACAAACGCATTCGCTATGCGATATCCCCGGGAACGCTAGACAGGATGCCTGAAAATGTTCCGAATATCATCAATGTAGGGCCTAGGCTTTTTGGTATGGAAACGATTCATCAGATCCTTAAGGCTGCTGGACTTCTCGATACATTAGGCAAATCCTATAGCGAAAAATATTTGTCAAAAGTCATAGACATCACGAAACGTAGCGCACGGTATGCCTCTGAGGTCAGTGCGCTTAATGAGCGTCTGAGTTTAATTTTATCGGGCATCGACGAAGGCGTTATGGTGGTGGATTCGAAAAATAGGATTAGCATCATCAACAAGCCGCTTCTTGAATTTCTGGGAATTTCATTTCGCAATTTTACTGGTGAAGCCATTGATTCAGTGATCAGGAATCAGGACATCGTGGATTTTTGTCTCGGTATTAAGCAAAGCGATGAGTCGATCATCGTCATCAATTCACTAAATCTCCTTTTTATGCGTCAGAAGATGACGAATGGGGATCGAATTATCTTCGTAAAGAACATCGAAGCGCGCATTTTAGAATCTAATAGGCTAAACCGCGAGCTCATCAAGCGCGGGCATGTGGCCAAATATACATTCGATCATATCTTGGGGCAATCTACAGCAATCATGGAGGCAAAATTCATTGCACATAGGTTGGCTAAGAGCGAACTGACGATCCTGATTGAAGGTGAGAGTGGCACTGGGAAGGAGCTATTTGCATCGGCGATCCATGGTGCATCCAACCGAGCGTCTCAAGCCTACTTGGCAATAAATTTCAGCGCATTTACAGATGAGCTCATTGAGAGCGAATTGTTTGGTTATGAAGATGGGGCGTTCACTGGAGCAAAAAAAGGGGGTAAAGTGGGTCTGTTTGAA
>DMYC01000212.1 GCA_003482695.1 Clostridiales bacterium UBA8960 | reverse complement strand
TTTTTCAAAGGTAAAGTCCTCATCTGGATGGATAAATTTTTCGAACTTTTCTCCTACGATTTCATCTTTGTTATAAGCTAAAGATTTTAAAAAATGGTCGTTGACGTCGATAATATGACCACTCATATCCCATAACAATATAAACGTATTGGTGCTGTTAAATATTTCATCGATGTATGCTTTATGCCTCTCGATTGCTTCGAGTGATGTATTGAGTTGGTCAATTTTCTCTTCCAAATCCGCTTCTTTCGCCACTAATTCCTCTGAGAAGCTTGTAAGTTCGTCATTCTTCTCACTTAATGACCTAGATAAACCGAATATTTTCCTGTTGTCCAAACGTATGAGCACATAGAGCAAACCAGCCGTTAAAACGACATAGAACCAGCCTTTGTAGGTCTGGAACTGAGCAAATTTCGCGATATCATCGATTAAGAATTCGAGGACTTTATCAGAGAATATAATCCAAGAGAATCCAAAAAAAACATAAATGACAACCGTTCTCCAAGGATTGTTTCTAATATCGTATCGTGTTTCGTCATCTAGTATAAATTTTTTCTGCTTCGTCTTCTGTTTATCCACGACATTCTCCTTTGTCTTGACTCGATTTTCATTAATTTATTCATACCCGATTATGCGGAAACAAACCTTTTGGCTAGCAAAAAAGAGCACATATATGCTCTTCATTTTATCCTATTTTCTTAATTAAGACAACCGATTCCACACCACCCGTCCAAGGGAACATATCCACTAGAGTGATTTCATCCGCAACATAGCCGCACTTATCAAAAGTGGTAAGATCATCCATTAAAGTGGACGGGTTACAAGATACGTACACAATCTCAGGAATCCCGTATGACGCAATTGCCCGCGTTGTCTTTTCCCCCATTCCACTTCTTGGTGGATCGACGACGATGACATCTGGGTGATCTTCAATCGTAGACAGCTTGGCAAATACATCGCCACAGATAAACTCGCAGTTGTCCAGACCATTCAACCCCGTATTTTCACGAGCGGCCATCACTGCATCTTCAACCCATTCGATGCCAATAACCCTTTTCGCCTTTTGCGCCATAATTTGCCCGATTGTGCCTGTTCCACTGAATAAATCGAAACAGATTTTGCCCTCAAGATCTGGTATGAGCTGCATCGCAGTGTCGTAAAGACGCTCTGCGCCTAATGTGTTTGTTTGAAAAAAAGAGTAAAGTGTAATTTTGAAAGATAACTCGAATAGTTTCTCGACAATAAAATCTCGACCCGATAACACTTCGATTTCTCCCGTTACAACATCTCCTAAACCATCATTCTTAACGTAGAGAATGCTCGAGATTTCTCCAGTCACTTTTAGTGCCTTTAACATTTCCACAAACCCCTTTTGATTGAAGGGATTTCCAGCTAAATCCGCAGCTTGTGTCGTAGCGGATAAAGCAACCATGATTTCTCCCGTTCCTTTGCTTTTTCTCACTACAAGATGGCGCAAAAAACCTATGTTAGAACGTTTGTTATATTTTATGAGCTCATATTTTGCGGCAAAATCAAGAACGCTCGTCAAAATGAGCCTGAAATCCTCATCGACTAGATGACAAAACGGTACATTGACGACATCATGATGATGTCCCTTTTTATGCATTCCCAAAGTAAGTGGGCCATCCTTAAATTCATCACCAAATGAAAATTCCATTTTATTTCTGTATTCAAATTGCTCTGGACTTGGGACAACGTTTTTAAATGATAAGTGCAGTCCAGCTTCTGTAAACAAGTTTGACACCATCGCCAATTTTGTGGAAAGTTGGTTTTCATAACTCATGGTTTGTAACATGCAACCACCGCACTGATTAAAGTGCTCACAAAAAGAGGCTTGCTCAATAGGAGACCGTTCCAAAATTTCTAGACATCGGGCTTCAACCTTGCCACCTCTTTTTTTACTGATTCTACCTAATACCGTTTGATCTTTGAGTGTATTCTTTAGTCGAACTTCCTGACCTTCATAAATCCCAATGCCTATATTAGGATATTTCATGCGTTCAATTTTGATTGTAATTTCCTGACCTTTTTTCACTTTAACTCCTTAAAACTGTATATAAACATATCTGCATCACGTTTGATGTCGTCGATATAGGGCTCTGATAGTTCATCGTATACAGCGATGACTCTCATACCTGCACGCTTGGCTGCGATTACACCCGCATGGGTGTCCTCAAAAACCAGACATTGACTCGGATGAATATCGAGATCTTCAGCAACCTTTAAAAATATATCTGGACTCGGCTTTCCTTTATCAACCTCACAAGAAGTGCGCATGGAATCAAAATAATGCTTGATGCCATGCGCTTCAATCACTTCATACAATAGCTCTCTTGAATTGCTCGTTCCAATGCCGAGTTTAATGTCATTTTGGCTCGCAAACTCAATAAGTGGCATCACTTGATCTTTAAGTTTAATCTGACTGCCATAAAAAGTCTTAGCCATCTCGTTCCATTCCTTTTGAATCACCTCTAAAGGCTCCTCAAGTTTGAATCTGTTTATAAAATACGTCGCTGTTTCCGTAAAGCTCATGCCTTCAATCTCTTTTTGCAAATCTTCCGGAAAATCAATGTTTCGTTTTCCCAGAAAATCAATATCAATTTGCTTCCAAATCCACATTGAGTCGACAAGTGTTCCGTCTAAATCAAAAATAATGGCTCTGATGTCATTTAAAATTTGCATACTAAACCTCTATTATCGTCTCGCGTTCTCTTTCTTCTGCCTTTTGCATCAACTTATCCAAGTTGACGATACTTCTTGTATTCTTTCCAGTCCCAATTTGTCCATACTCGTCATAAGCTCGCATGGTTATGATATACTTACCATTTTCGA
>DMYC01000319.1 GCA_003482695.1 Clostridiales bacterium UBA8960 | reverse complement strand
ATCGAATGGGTAAGCCTTTTTTTGCATAAAATTATTGTTGCAGCAGATGAAATTTCATTGTTTTGTAGATTACAATTTTATGCAAAAAAAGGCTTACCCATTCGATCAAGTGAAATGGGCGTCCTAATATATGTTCAAAAACATCCTGATGGCGCTACACCTTTAAATATTAGTCAATTCTTTCAAATCGCAAAACCTTCTGTTACCACAATGATTAACGAGCTCATCAAAAAAGAATATTTAGTCAAGGAACAATCCATTACAGACAAAAGAAGTTATACAGTTTCCTTAACTGAAAAAGGACAAAACCTAGTGACTTCTGAGCATGACGCATACTTTAAATCCATTGCTATGCTGGAAAACAAAATGGGACAAGCAGATTTTGAAACATTTATTGAAATGTTACAAAAAGCAAACTTAATCTTAAGCGACCTAAGATAACCCATAGGAGGTGTTAATTATGAATTTATTCAGCGACCTTTTCCCGATTTTTAAAAAGTATCAAGTAGAATTTCAAGAAAGCTATAAAGAAATTGGCGATATTCACACTTTCATTTTTAAATCCCCAGAACTCATTAATTGGAAAGCTGGTCAACACGGCATATTCACAGTAAATCATATCAAAATGAAAAATGCGACACGTCCTTTTAGCATCGCTTCAATTCCCTCTGAAGGGCACATAAAAATATCTATGAAAATTGGTGAGAAACCTAGTGACTTTAAACGCGCTTTAATCAGTTTAACGCCAGGTATGAAAGTATCAATGAGAGGGCCTATAGGCTCATTATATCCTACAAGTCAGAAGCCATTATTATTCATAGCAGGCGGCATAGGTATAACACCATATAGAGCTTTAGTTAAAGACCTTCTGTCTCGTCCAGCAACTATGCCAAATGATGTCAAGCTACTTTATTTAAGTAGTCAATCGGAGTTTATTTACAAAGAAGAATTCGAAAGCGCAAGCATGGAAACCCCAATAAAAGCAAATTACCTGGTTAATAGAGATCAGTTGAGCGCAGAAGTTGAGCATTTTATTACACTTTATAAAAATGATGCTGAGTATTTTATCGTTGGACCTAAACCTTTGACGAGCAGTTTGGAAACTTTGTTGAAAAATAAAGGAATTAATAAAAAGATGATTAAGAAAGATATTTTTATTGGATATTAAGTCTTATAAGTATTAATTAACCCCTGAGTCCAAAGTGAAATATATCATGGATTCAGGGGTTTTAAGTTCGTTGATTTTTTGTCTAACATTTGTGGAGCAGATCACTCACACTATGACTCATGACTCATTATGGCTCACAAGTAATGTCGTGATGCTCTCACCTACAACTGTAACTTTAGCGAGTTGCCCTCCCAGTCGTATGAAACAGTCGTATGTTTTCTTCGTGCGATTCAGAAGGACTGCTATGATGGATGCGTCTTTGTTTTTGAACGCTGTTACTTCGATTTGATCTGTGAATCGGGACAACCCTATTCTGACAGCTCCCGGTTTGATGAACTTGCTAAAGTGACCAATATAGTCGTAACTTAGATTGTAAATCAAGTTTCCCTTTTCGTAGTCAATCATGATCGGCGCATCGCAAAGGTTGTCCACGTGGTTAGGTCCACCCTTTTCATCGAGGTAAAGGTTCCAGTCGATAAAAGCGTTCATACCAGCGTTCAAACTGCCTATGATTTCGTGTGCATACATTTGTGCGTTGGTCAATTGACTGTCCGCAGAAAATTTAGAGTACTCGATACAGCCTTCCGTAAAAATCAGTGCTTTATCCGGATACTTTCGCCTTACAAGTTCTATGGCTTCGAAGTGATCTCCGCTATACCAATGAAAACCAACCGCACCCACGGCCGCATTTGCAGTTTTATCGCTGCATATATAATCGGTTCTATCGAATAACCGTTCCTTGTTATGGTCCCAAATCGTGATTTTCACATCTTCTAGACCCGATTTTTTCATCTCAACTGCTAAATCGTCCCGTACAAAAGCACGTTCTTCTTCAGGTGTGTAAAGACACGAATCCCATCTCTGAACAGCATTCGGCTCATTTTGGACTGAGAGCGCAAATACGTCGTAGCCTCTTTCTTTGTATTCTAGTATATATTTACAAAGATATGCTGCCCACGTTCTTCGATATTCGGGAAGTAGCGTTCCGCCTTTGTTTTTTTCACCATTTGATTTCATATAAGCAGGTGGGCTCCATGGCGAAAGGATTAGTTTCATCGATGAAGCAACTTCAGTCGCTTTTTGGAGCAAAGGGAATATATACTTTTCATCTCTTTCAAGTGTAAAGCCACTGAGGTCACCTGGCACACCACCAGAAATTGCGCTATAGTTGCCGAGCGAAAAATCACAGCTATCCACTGGGCAACGGCCGAGTGTGTAGCCGAGTCCTGATTCGCCGAAGTAGTCTTCAATTAACTTTTGTTGCGTCTCATCTGAAACTTTTGAAAACACAAATCCCGCCGATTCTGTAAAAGCGCCCCCGAAACCAATTAAAGTCTGAAAAACCTCCGTTGGATACAGGTTGATAATGTTCGTTTCCTGATTGCTAATGTCTGATTCAAATAGCGCGTCATTCTCAGTTGTTGTTTTTACACCACCCTCATAGCGCGTCTGAATAATTTTCATGCTCATTCCCCCTTAAAAGCTCAATTGTATCCAAATAAACGGCGCCTGAATGACAACTGATTATAAACGTTTCTCGCTCGCTTTTTTTCATAGGAAAAATCAAAACTAGCGTCGTCGGTTCCGTGATTTGTCTATCAAAACTCAAATTTTGAACATCAATCGTTAACGCACCCTCACCATNNCACAGCGTATTTGCTCAAAATCGTGTTTAAAAAAGTAACTGACTGAGTCTGAAGGATTCAGCAAGACCACCAAATTTTCTTCATCGGGTTGAGGCTCTCCACCATATCTCTTGTAATCGACATCACCCATTTTTCCCGATTCAAACAAAATGGAAAGAGAATCAGATGATCTCAGATGCGCACCAACCCTTCTATCAGAATGGCACTTAAATGCATCGTAAGCTTCGGCTGGAATAACCAGTGGAACACGCCTGTCAAGTGCGTTATAAACCGCTTCATTAACCTCAGCTTTTTGGATATGCTCAAGTAACGAATCAAATATTTTCATTGCTTCAGATGAACTAAGCTCACCGATCTGATCGATATAGTCGACAATCAGGTTCCAGTTTAGGGGTTTCTCAAATGTCATCGGCGAATTTTCACATTCCATCTTCTTATAGGTCCAAAACGACCAACTGATTCCCAAACGTTCATAAAGCGGAAATATTGTCGTATACCACGCGTTATTGTTTTCGCCCCCTTCTCCCATAAAAAGTGGCACATTTAAATGCTTAGAAGCCTCAATAAAAGGTCTTAGGCTTTCCTCATCAGGATTGCTCCAATACTTGTGAAATTCGAGTACAATCCCGTCCATAGTAAAGTCTTTAGGCAACGATTCAAAAATTGAAAAATCAGTGGACCAATGTAACCCTTCGAGTATAATCAAATGCTTCTCATCTACGGCTCGAATGGCATCGATCAGTTTCTTGTAAAGAGGCATCAATTGATCATTGTGTTCACTAAACCAATTTGGCAGCGGCTCGTTAAGCAAATCGTAACCAGCCACTGTCGGTTCATCCTTATAT
>DMYC01000119.1 GCA_003482695.1 Clostridiales bacterium UBA8960 | reverse complement strand
CTTCTGCAGGTACGGCGTTGATCACGACGATATAAAGCGTTCCCATTTTATCCCAGAAACCACTTTTGTTCCGCGCCATCGTAATGCCCGAAAATATGCCGAGAATCATGGAAAGAAACACGCTTGAAAGACCGAGCCATAGTGAATATGGCACTTTGTCCTTGATGATTTCATTGACTGAAACGTTTGGACGATAGGTGGTCGACGTTCCTAAATCCCCATTTGCAAGTCTTATATAGAAATTTTTAAGTTGTATGATCATTGGGTCGCGATACCCCATATTTGTCAAAATAGCTTCCTTTTGTGCCTCGTCAAGCTTGTCGAAGCCCGATCCGAAATACCCTTCCTCAGGCATCAAGCGCATCAGCAAAAACACGACGGTTATGACGATCAGCAAAGTAAATAAGGACTGTAAAGAACGCTTTAAAACGTATTTTATCATAGAGTGTCTCCCTTGGTTGAAAAAATGGGTGGCAGGATAGCAGGGCTGCCTGATATCCTGCCGGGGGATTTAGTACTTTGGAGCGTTTCTTAATGCTTCATCTCTATTCTTTTCCCACTCTGCACGAATTTCATAATACTCTTCAGTGCTCATTGGTTTATCAAAAACTTTTTGGCCTTTCCATCTTAGTCCAGCGACACCAAATGGCGAGAATGGACCTTCAAACGGATTTGTCTTTGCGGAAACATATCCGCCACCACCTGTTGAGAACGGAATGACCCAAGCGTTTTCGATCAAATAGGCTTCCGCTTCAGCGAAGAGGTTGTATCGCTTAGTTATATCGATTACTTCTGCTTTTGCTTTTTCAATAATGCTTTCATAAACGTCAAACTTGTTTATGCCATTTGCGTCAAGTTCTGTTGTGTACTCTGGGAAGTTGTAGTTACCACCGCGGATGAACGGATCGATGTACGTTTGTGGATCTGCGTAGTCCGGGCCCCAGTTGACTTCTTGGAGCGCGTAGTTTCCTGCACGACGGGTTTCGTTTAGGTATCCAGTCGGCGGATACGGTAAAATCACGACATCGATGAAGTCTTTTCCAAGCAATGTTTCAAGCTGTTGTTCCAATACTTGTGCACGATCGGCATTGGCGCTCGAGCCAGAGTTGTAAGGCACCACGATTTGAACCGGGAACGTCACTTTGCCGCTGAGCTCAGACATGGCTGCCGCTTTGAACTTAAGGGCCTCATCTGCATTAAACGACTCATTTTCAGTGAACTTGGCAAGTGCAGGGAGCTCAGTAAAATCTTTGCCCTCAGCCGCAACAAAGTTAAATGGCGTGATGGTATTCAATATTCTGTTTTGTGGATTGAACGGTTCGTGTGTCATCATCGTCGAGATACGGTTGAGACCGTGGAACAATGACTTTCTGAAGTTCAAGTTATTTACAGCAACTTTCCAGTTTTCAGGATTGTACTGTGCATCGAACTTAGGGTTGAAGTTAAGCGCGAAGAAGAACGTATAGAAGCTTGGACGACCTGGGCGAACCATCTCCTTTTTCGCAGGGTCGTTCATCCATTCATCCAACATGGCAGATGAGATGACCAAATCAGAGGTTTCGCCTCTCAAATAGAGCTCTTGTGCAACGGCACTTGCTTCTTTGTTGTATTTATAGTTGATTTTTTCAATAAAAATCTTGTCTTTGTCCCAATAATTTTCATTTTTGACGAGCACTCTTCTCGATTGTGGCTCATAGATTTCGAGTATATAGGCGCCATTATAAAGAAGTGTTGAATTGTGCGTTCCGAAACGGTGTTGTGACTCAGCTAAAAATTCGCCGTTGACCGGGAAGAATGTCACGTAGTTAAGCATAGACAAGAAATACGGTACAGGATTGATCAGAGTGTACTCAAGTGTGTATTTGTCGATTGCTTTAACGCCGACTTCTGCGAAATCTTCTATTTCGCCATCATAGAATTCTTTTGCGTTTTTAATGACGCTGTATGCGATTTGAGCGGTTTGTGAGCTGTTTGCAGAATTCAGTACGTATGCCATGGAATCCACCCAATCCTGTGCCGTCACTTCAGCATATTCGGTTCCATCAAATGTGTACCATTTTACACCCTTGCGGATGTTGAAGGTCCAAACCAAACCATCGTCCGAAACTTTCCAAGATTCAGCAAGTGCTGGCTGGATAACGCCGAACTGATCATAATCGATCAACGAATCTACGATATTGCTCGCGATGGCAAATTCATTTTCAGAAGCGGTGATCAAATAGTTGAGTGTCGTTAATTCACCTGAATAGACCGTGTTGTAAACTTGTTCAACTTTGACCGGTTCTGGAGAACCTGCTGTTGTAGTACCAGGTGCAGAACTTGTTGCCTGTGTGCCTTCAGTAGAACCTGTTCCAGATGAATTTCCGCAACCGGCTAAAGTTGACACGATCAATATGATGACCAAGGCAAGCGATAAAACTCGTTTCATAATGAAACCCCCTTTAATAATTACCCGGTAGCCCAATTGGGTTTTTCCAGGTTTGCTATTTTAAATTTGCAAAAGTCGTGCCAAAGAACAAATTTTCAGAATTATGTCATTTTATTCGATAATTTGCTCAATTTTCTTAATAAAGCTATGACGAAAAATAAAAAGAGTCCGGAATTCCGGACTCTT
>DMYC01000394.1 GCA_003482695.1 Clostridiales bacterium UBA8960 | reverse complement strand
TTTTGACTCATGAGTCAAAAAGACTGACCCCAGTAACTCACTCAGAACATCTCAAGCACCCCTTGCTTAATCGCCACACGTGCCATCACGCTAAAGAGAAGCGTTCCGATGATCATAAGCACGATGCCTAGCCCAATTTCGCCCACCAGCATGCCGCTGATTTCCGAAAACGGCACCCCTGTATACAGTGCGCGGCTCGCCTCTATGCTACGGGTCAGAGGCATCGCCGTACTCACGGGTAGCAGCCATGAAGACATGCGCTCCAGCGGGAAGTTTGCGCCTGTGAGGCTAAGCATCGCCATGGAAGCGATGTTGAGCACCATGTTCAGATCGCGTGTCAAAAGCCCAAAGCACGAAATGATGAGCCCAAATGCCATCGCCGAAAACGAAGCCACAACGAGGATGAGCAGAAATGCCGGCCATAACTGGATTCGAAGACTGAAGCCGAACAAGATCAGACCTATGATAAGGCCGATAAATACCGTGACAAGCCCGTCTAAAATGTGTAAAGTCGCCCTTGGCAAGAAAATACTCACACCACTTGAGGGCGAAGCGATCAACAGTTTTAGTGTCCCAGAATTTTTTTCTTGAGTCAGCTGAGTGCCGACGCCGAAAATGGCATTGAAATACGTCAGAACAAGCGCATTACCGATGAACCAATAACTGACATCCATACTACCGTAAACATAACGCGCCACAAGCGTGAAGCACAGCATTTGCATGAGAGGCGAGCCGAGGTTGACCATGAGATACTGTTTGACGGACATTACGGCAAACAGCGCTTTATAGGAAAGTGTCGCTTTTCTTAAAAGTCGTTTAAACGGGTCCATCAGTACACCTCCAAAGTGGCTTCCACGCGACACTTGACGTCGATACGGTCGAACATGGCGAGCGAGAATATTGTGTAAACAAAGGTCAGTGCCAATAATCCTGAAATATAAGGCAATACTTCTTGCCAAGTGCCACCCCATACAGCATAGTGGATAATTTTAACCGCCCAAGTCGGCGAAAATGCATAGGATAGGAACCTGACCATAACAGGTAGCTGCTCGAGCGGAAAAAGAATGCCACACAAAATATAAACCGGATATTCCATGAAATTCATCAGCACACGGGCGTTTCGGGATAGCGTAAAAAGCGCTGCGAAAAGGTAACCAATCGCTACGAGAGAAAGCGTCATGAGCGTAAGACCAATAACGAGCCAAAGGGGATTCGACACGACGATGCTCTTTTGAAACACAAGTGTGACGACACTAAAGCTGAGGCAAATGCTCAAAAATCCCCAAATAGAGTTGCCGATGATTTTCCCAAGCACGATCCATTTGAAACCCGCAGGTGCGGCATATATGGTTTCAAGCGTACCATACCAACGTTCACGGTGTATGTCGCTCGCCGAAGAAAAACAGATGCTGGACCAAAACGTGGAAAGGCCGCTTCCGAAAACGGCATAAAGTGTAAAGTCCATATCTGACCGCTCCATATACATCATGCCGAGCAAGAGGCCGAAGATGATGGGCTGCGCCAATACGCAAAACCTGAACATCGGTCTGCCTATGGACGTGTGAAACTGTTGTACAGCGCTTGCCATTAGCACATTCATGCCGTCCTCCCTTCTATCAAATGCACGTAGATGTCTTCAAGTGATAACGCATTTTCATGCATCAGTTCTTTTCTTGCCAGACTTCTGAGTCCATCCACCGTATCAAGTGCCACGAGCTCGCCGCCATTGATGATAGCGATTCTATCGCAAAGCTCTTCCGCTTCCTGCATATAATGTGTCGTCAGCAGCACGGTCTTTCCTTGATCGGCGATTTGGCGGATCATCTTCTTCAGCGATCTTGCCGCCACCGGATCTAACCCAAGGCTTGGCTCATCGAGGAATATGATTTCGGGTTCATTGAGCAGTGCGCGTGCGATTTGGAGGCGTTGCTTTATGCCTTTCGAATACGTCTCCACTTTCTGACGTCTCACATCTGTAAGGCCCACTTCTTCGAAAAGACGATCGATGAGAGCAGGCTGCTTTGATCTAGGAATTTTATAGATGTCTGCGAAATATTTCAGGTTATCCTCACCACTGAGTCGCCAGTACAAGCTTCTTTCACCGCCAAAAATAAAATTGATCCTCGGTCTTATGTGCTTTTCCTCGCCAAAAGCGTCAAATCCAAAAACCTTCGCCTCACCTGAAGTCGGCGCCAAAAGGGTCGTCAAAATCTTGATGGTCGTCGTTTTGCCTGCACCATTCGGCCCGAGTAGTCCGAAAATTTCTCCTGGATAAACATCGAAGCTGATGCCTTTAAGTGCCTCCACCATTTTTTTCTCCTGATTCAGCACACCAATTCCAGTCTTGTAGGTCCGTTTCAATGCCTTCACAGAAATTGAAGGAATCGTTTGTTTGCTCATGTTCATGCGCACACCTCACTCTTAATATTAGATATTTGTCTTATTAGATATACATCTAATATACTTTTGGATTGAAAAACTGTCAAGACTTTATCGCACAAAAAAAAGAAGCTTATCGCACCTCTTTTAAATTAGGTGCATCCAGCTTCCATCTATTTGATTTCTTTCACATATCTCGTCACGTCGTCGAGCTTCCTGCCAAGCTGTGTATAGTTCGTGCTGAAATACTTGATTTGCTTCACTTTTTCCACATTGACGAGACGTTGTTGATAAAGCGCCTCAAGATGATGTGAAACCGTGGCGGTGGTGAGACCCAGCGCATCGGCGATCTCTTTTCCGTACATCGGGTGCATATAAAGCATCCTAAGAATTTTCAGGCGCGTCCCATCTGCCATACTCTTCAGAGGGTCGAGAATATTCTCAAGCTGCTCCTCAGGCGACTTCCCTTTTTTTTCAATCCCCTGAATATAAATCATCGTCTCACCATTCATGAGACGCATTGAGTAAGGGCTGCTAAAATAAACAGGCACAAACGTGTAACGCGTGTAATCTGCAATATTCCAAAACGGCTTCCCCATAAGCTCCTGTGCATACGACAGTGGATGACGATCTAAAAGGCCCTCTCTGAATCGATCGAGCCAAAGCCCGTACACGCCTGCACTGGCACAAGCTTTCACCTTCGCGTCAAACGAGGGATGCACATCTACCGCATCCAAAACCTCATAAAACGCCAACAGGATCTGCTCAAAATCGGCGACCAGTTCATAGAAAGGTTCTCCAAGTCCAAGGCTGAGTGCCAAACTCATCCCCTCAGCTTTTGTCGACAATGCCTTCGCTGCATCTTCCATTCCAATCTCATAG
>DMYC01000329.1 GCA_003482695.1 Clostridiales bacterium UBA8960 | reverse complement strand
AAAGGACATATCCAGTGTCGAACTCACTAAGGCGTATCTTGACCAAATAGATAAAACGGACGAATCAATTGGCGCCTTCCTATATTTAGATAAACAAGGTGCATTAAAGGCTGCAGAGCGCGTTGACAGCAAGAGGGCATCAGGAGAGAAGCTTAGTCCGTTAGCGGGTATTCCCATGGCTTTAAAGGACAATTTGTGTACGGTTGATATGCCCACCACTTGTGCGTCAAAAATGCTGGAGCATTTCTACTCACCCTATGATGCAACCGTCGTCACCCATTTAAGAACGGCAGATGCGATTATTTTAGGTAAACTCAATATGGACGAATTTGCGATGGGCGCTTCAACTGAAAATTCATATTTCAAGAAAACGCGCAATCCGATTAGTGCCGACAGGGTGCCAGGAGGCAGTTCAGGTGGATCGGCTGCAGCTGTGGCTGCACATCAAGTGGCGTACACACTCGGTTCGGATACCGGTGGATCTGTAAGGCAACCAGCAAGCTTTTGTGGCGTTGTCGGTCTTAAGCCAACATACGGCCGAATTTCTAGAAGGGGCCTCATTGCATTTGCCTCTTCTTTGGATCAAATTGGTCCAATTGGGAAGTCTGTAGAGGATGTCACTGAAATTTACAAGCATCTTGCGATTCATGACCCACTCGACAGTACGAGTGGCGCATCTGAAGCTTTGAGTAAGTCTGAGCTTCTGAGCAAAGATATTTCTAAGATGCGCATCGCATTGCCAAAATCGTTCTTTGAAGAAGGCATTCAGCAAGAAGTAAAAGAAGCCGTACTTGCCGCAGCGAAAATTTTCGAAAGCTTAGGTGCGGTCGTTGAAGAAGTTGACTTAAGAAGACTTGATTCTGCTTTGCCGTCCTACTATCTTTTATCCTCTGCAGAAGCATCCTCCAATCTCGCGAGATTCGATGGTGTAAAATATGGTTTTAGAGCAGATGAGTTCGATTCCATCGAATCGCTGTACAAAAAAACGCGCGGAGAAGGTTTTGGGAGAGAAGTGAAGCGCCGCATCATGCTGGGGACATATGCCCTAAGTTCAGGTTATTACGATGCCTATTATCAGAAGGCACTGAAAGTGAGAAGCTTAGTCAAAATGGCATACGACAAGGTGTTTGCAAGTTATGATTTTGTGTTGACCCCGGTTGCACCGACGACGGCCTACCCTTTTGGTTCGAAAGAGAAAAACCCGATCGAGATGTATTTGGGTGATATATATACTGTACCCGTTAATATTGCGGGTGTTCCTGCAATTTCAATCAATTGTGGGTATGATGGAAATCATTTGCCGATCGGCATGCAACTCATTGGAAAGGCTTTTGATGAGCGGACCATTTTATCGGCGGCGCATGCATTTGAGGAAACGAAAAAACTATGGAGGGTGGCGTTATGAAACATTCAGGAGACTATGAAATGGTCATTGGACTTGAAGTTCATGTTGAGCTAAGTACGGAGACCAAAATATTCTGTGGCTGTCCAACGGCTTATGGTGCTGAACCCAATACGCAAGTTTGTCCAGTTTGTCTAGGTTTTCCAGGAACTTTGCCTGTACTAAATGAGCGCGTCGTGAAATCCGCTGTGAAAGCAGGATTGGCACTGAACTGTGATATAACGATGGTCGGGAAACAAGATCGAAAGAATTATTTTTATCCAGACCTTCCAAAAGCGTATCAAATTTCTCAAAGTGATTTGCCGATTGGAATGAGAGGCCATCTTGATATTGAAACAGCAGAGGGGGCTAAAAGAATTGGAATCACGAGAATTCATATTGAAGAAGACGCAGGAAAGTTGATTCACGATGGGTCAGTGGGCACTTTGATCGATTACAACCGCGGTGGTGTGCCACTTATCGAGATTGTATCCGAGCCGGATTTCAGATCTGCAGATGAAGTTAAAGCTTACCTTCAAAAGCTAAGGGCAACACTGCGTTATTTGGATGTTTCAACATGTAAGATGAACGAAGGTGCATTTAGATGTGATGTGAATCTGTCCATAAGAGAAAAAGGTGCAGAGGCTTTAGGTACAAGAACGGAGATGAAAAATTTAAACTCGTTTTCATTTATAACAAAAGCGATTGAGAACGAAGCTCAAAGACAAATTAAAATATTGAGTGCTGGTGGCGTGATTACTCAAGAAACGCGTAGGTGGGACTCTGATAAAGGACAATCCACAGCAATGCGATCAAAAGAGGACGCACATGATTACAGATATTTTCCCGATCCGGATTTGATGCCGATTGTCATCACCGAGACGGATTTAAAACTTATAAGAGACGAACTTCCACGGCTACCAGAGGATTATAAGCGCGATTTTATAAGCGCTTTCGGGATCAAGTCAACCATCGCTGAGCAGCTTATCACAAGCAAAGTGGTCGCCGATTATTTTATGGAATGCACAAAGTTGAGCAGGCATCATGAAATGATCAGCAATTTGATTGTCACTGAGTTATTCAGAATGCTTTCAGGTTTTGAGGATGAACGCGAAATGCCTTTAGAACCCTCTGCGCTTTGTGAACTAGCCGACCTAGTCGGTGAGGAAAGGCTCACACTTGGAATCGCCAAAAGGGTACTTGGTGAAATGTGTCGCACAGGAAAATCTGCAGTAGAAATAATCGATATGGCCGACTTATGGCCAATAGCAGATTATGACAAGCTATTTGATTTGGGTGCAGAAATCATGATAAAAATGCCCCAAATCAAGACGGATTACCTAAGTGGTAAAACGCAAGCACTAGGGGCATTTATGGGTCAGATGATGAAGCTTACGAATGGAAAGGCCGATCCTAAAAAATCAGAATTGGTTTTCCATCAGTTGATATCAGAGTGAAATGTCATGGTAGTCAGCAAGTGAATTAATGGCCGCGAAAACAAAAGTCGCAGCTAAATTGGATGTGACATTATCGTTATCAAATCTTGGAGAGACCTCCGCAATATCGAACAACATGACTTTTCCTGTGGCAAATATGCGCTTGAAAACGCGCAGGATACGTTCAGGGTGAAGTCCAAGGGGTTGAGTCGCACTGACACCAGGTGCGAATGCAGACGAAAAAACATCGGTACAAATCGTTACGTATAGCTGGCTCTGCCTTTGAAGGAAGGCATCCAGCTTTTCATATGCCTCGCTTAAATCCCCTTCACCGATTTCTTTTGCCATGAGGTATTCTGCACGCATACAGTCCGCAGTCTTAAAGAGGTCAACCGTGTTGCCTCTTTTTTGTATGCCAACAGCAAAATAATTAAACGGTTTTCCAAGCAAGGTCAAATCGTCATAAATTTGTCTAAACATAGTTCCTGAAGAACCTTTATCCTGATAAGGTCTAATGTCAAAGTGCGCATCAAAGTTGATGATGCCAGGGGTATGTCCACTTTTTAAAAGACCGGCATAACTGCCATAAGCCACTTCATGCCCACCACCTAAAACGATGGGAAATAGGTTAAGCTCAATAAGCTTTGATACTGCCTCTGATAAGGCGTTCTGACTGCCTTCCAGATCACCGTCATCACATATGATGGTGCCAGCATCAAAAAGTCGCAGTGCTTCTGTGAAACTGCAAGGAAGGTTGCATAGTTCCTTTCTTATGCTCGCCGGTCCTTTAGCAGCACCGGTTCGACCAAGGTTTCGTCTTACACCTTCATCACAGGCGAAACCTATGAAGGCAACGCCGACTTTGTATGACGGAAGTTCAATTTTATCATTTGTGAGATCGATTGGTTGCATCCACTGGTGCCATCTGAATGCATCGTATTGTTCGTTCGAATCGATTCTGCCCGTCCACTGAGACATAATAGGCGATCTATATCTGCTTTTCATTTTTTTACCTACCACTTATTTTTATGTGAATCCTATAATAGTATAAACCTTTTTTTAA
>DMYC01000295.1 GCA_003482695.1 Clostridiales bacterium UBA8960 | reverse complement strand
TTCAAGCGTCAGTGCACTTGGTTTGTTCAAAATGTTATCTGGAATATTGCACTTTCCGATGTCATGAAGCAAGCCCGCCAAAGCGGCGTCCTTAATTTTTTCTGTAGACAGCCCACACCATTTCGCAAGAAGTCCTGAAATCATGGATACTCTAACAGAATGATCAAATGTATAATCATCATAAGCGTGGATTTGCCACATTTTCCTTGTGAACTGCTCATCGTTCAATATTGCATCATAAAGCGGCTCCAACATATCGTCGATTTCTTGATATATTGGAATTCTTCCCATCTTGAACTCTGTGTAGATCGATTTAAATTTGGTTACAGTCGTTCGGTATTGGACCTCTACATCAGAGATCGCTTCTAGGCTAACTGGCTTAAAGGTTGTTCTTTTTTCGGAGAGGATAAGGTCTTCTTCACTTTTGATCGTTACCTCGTCTATCAGTTTCCGCTTAAGGAAATCAATATGATTTTCAGATAACACCGTTTCCATACCGATCATCAGTATGCCACTCTCATCGAAAATATCGTCAAGTAGAACCATCCCTGGTTCAAGTTCTGAAATTTTACGTTTAGCCATCTATTCACCTTTTAATAATATTCTAAATATCTATTATTATAGTATTTAACAAACGAAAATGCCAGTTATAAATTAACCTATCGCCAAGTATACATGGTTATCGGGACTATTTACCCAAAAATTTTAGGATTAGGGAATTGGTTAATTCGAGTCATCAGCCTCGATCGCGACCTGTTTTCTGTGCTCCGACCCTGCTGGATCGAGAAATTGAACACGCTCACCTACGATTTCAGTCATGTACACGTTTTCACCATCGGCATTTTCATATACCGACGTGCTTACCCTCCCTGTGATGCTGACCATAGAACCTTTAGACAAGTATTTGCAACAATTTTCAGCTTGCTTCCCCCATACGATCACCCTCGGAAAATCAGCAGTCGCTTTTCCCTCGTTCTTCTTTTCTTCCTTTTGCGCAAGCGCAAGATAGCGATCGATCGCTAAATTAAATTTCGTTACGGAATTGCCATCTTGTAAATTTTTCAGTTCTGGATTTTGGACGATTCTGCCCACTAGACTCACTTGATTCATACTTACCTCCAATTTCATTTTTTTTACAAATATTTCCATATTCTTATATTATCCATTTTATTCCATTTTGTCAATAATTTAATTTTTACACCCTCTTGTATTCGTTTCCACATGCCTTATAATTAAGTTGTATTTCGTATAACGAAACGACTTCGGAGGCTGTCATGATGCGGTATTTAAGCAATCTCAAATTGGTGTTTCAGCAAAGATTCATCACGCAAAACAGTTACATCAACATCAATATCCTTAACGGCATCGCACTTGCTATTGCCACCAATCTTGTAAATCCGTATTACGCAAAGTTTGCAGAACGCATGGGAGCCACAGATTATCATATCGCCTACCTTAATTCTCTACCCGCTTTCGTCAGCCTTTTCGCGCTGATACCAGGTGCTATTTTTTTAGATGTCTTTGGAAGCAAAATGAAAAACACCACCTGGATGATGTTGATTCACAAGTTGTTTTTCTTGATCATCGCATTTATTCCCATCATTCAAGGGGTGTCTAAACCTTGGCTGTTTATCGTTTTAGTTGCGCTCATGAACTTGCCTGGTGCCATTTATACGATGGGCTATCAGTCGAGCATCGGGGATATATTCACTGCACGAGAACGCGGATTGGCCATGGGGCTACGCAACCGGTACAGCGATATATTCAGACTTGGTATCACACTCGTTTCAGGCATCTTGCTTTCGATTCCCAGAAACGATAATCAGGTTATTTTGCTCTATCAGATTTTTTTCATCGCGTCTTTTGCCATCGGCATTTTAGAAGTCGTCAGTTTTTCGAGGTTTTCTGTCATGACAGAAACACAAAGCCACACAGAACCTGATCATATCAGGCGTGTGTGGCTCGCGATTCAAGATAGTTTCAGGTTTTCAATAACCAATAAAGGTTTTAAGCAGTTTATGATCGCCTCACTCCTTTTTCATTTTGGATGGCAAATGGGTTGGCCGCTTTTCAATATTTACACGATCACAAAACTTGGTGCAAATGAAGCTTGGTTAAGCGCTATCGCCATCGCCGGCGGGCTTACCGCGATTCTCACAGCTACCAAGTGGGCGCGTTTTGCTGACAAAAAAGGCAACCAGATTGCCGCAGTCGTCGCAACATTCGGCATGAGCACCACGCCGTTTTTATATGTCCTAAGCGAGTCTCTCACGATGCTTGTTGTTTTCAATATTTTAATCGGTTTTTCAGTAACGGGAACGGCGCTTGTCTTATTCAACCTATTGCTTGAAGCAACGCCCAAACAGAATCGCACGACGATCATTTCGATTTACAACACGGTTATCGCCGTTTCTGCTACAATCGCGCCCGTTTTTGGCGTCTGGCTCATGCGTCAAACGTCGCTGGAATGGTCACTCATCGTCACAGGTTTGCTTCGATTTGTCGGTTGTGGCGCGTTTTGGCTCGGTACAAGAAAAAAAAATGATCAGGGGGACAGTCCCCACTGATCACAGTGCCTCCACATTCACGATTCGGCCCAAATAATGGCCATCTGAATCCGTCATCGGAATCGAGGTGAGTTTAAGCGCCAGATCACCACGTACAGCGGTGATGCTCATCGTTTCATTGATATCGAAGAGCTTATTAAAGCTCTCGGCATAGTAGAACTCAAATTTGTTTCTAAAGTGTGTCTTTAAATCATCCACATGATTTATAGGCGCATTTTTTATGTCCAAAAGTTCTAGGCCAACATGATTGATTTTTTCGATTATATTGTTGTGACGGATCACCACGGTTCCCATCGCTGTCTGCTCGACAACATGTTCGAGCAGCAAACGGGATTCTTCGAACTGCTGCTTCGCCAAAGTCTTCTCTGTGACGTCAGTGATGCTGCCGATCGCATAAATCGGAATGCCATCATCATCATAGTAAACTTGCCCGATGAGATTTACAAAAGTCGTGCGACTGTAATGCTGCAACCTTATGATGATATCCAAACGCTCGGCATTCCATATGAATCGCTTAAATTTATACTCGAAATACGGCACATCACTTGGATGAATATTCTCGGCAAAACGCTCGAGATAAACATCTTCCAGCACTTCCTCACCTAAAACCAAAGTGCCGAATGTTTCCGAGCCCGTGAAAATGTTCTTCAAGACGTTGAACTTCCAGTGCGCCATACTTGCGATTTTTTCAGATTCAACTATGATCGAGCGGCTTTCAACCAACTTCTGTTTGAGCATCTTGATCTCAGTGATGTTTTGGTTGATGATGATGATGGATGCGCCTTCATCGGAACTGATGTAGCTGCCTGTGGCGCGATACCATTGCCACCCATTGTTTCTAAAATAGCGGTATTCAAAGCTGTGATTCGCGCTTTTTTCAGACGTAATAATATCCACTGCCTCGTAAACGATAGAGCGGTCCCTATCGTTAATGCCGTTGAGCCATTGGAGAAATGAGATTTCCATTCCGATGAGGCCCTTTTCAGAATCGAACTCGCGGTAAAAACTCACCGATTTTTCAGGCAATTTGATCTCCAGGACATCATCTTGAAGCGACTCAAATATTTGTGCATACCTTGATTGAGAATCAAGCAAGCGTTTTTTGTAGATGAACTTGTCGGAAATATCCCTCACGACGAGCAAAAGTTTGTCCTTTTGGTCCATAGGATAATACATCGCGACAACTTCCGTCGGCACTTCATGTCCTTCCTTCGTCAAATACACGCGTTCAAAATGCAGAGAGCCGTGTTGTTTACTCAACTCCAGATTCCTCAAAAATATATCTTGAGTGAGACCCATACTGATTTCTGTGATCGTCTTAGACTCGAGTTCAGCGCGCGAATAATTTAAAATACGCTGAAGCATTTCATTGGAAAATTCTATCGCACCACTTTCCCCTATAATCGCGATTCCTTCTTTTATGTGATTGACCACGAGGGCGCCAATAACAGACAGATCATAAGACATGCTCTCCAGTGCTAAAATGCGCATCGCAATCCCGATAAGCTGTCCATTTGATGCTTTAAACTGCTTTTCTACGCTAAAATGATATTTTTCATCATAAACAATCGTGCGGGTTTGAAACACATAACGACCTGAAATCAACTCTATGAAGTAAGCGCTATCTTCTTCTGAAAGGCCATCAATAAACACTTCAAGCGATGGGATCGGCGTATGAATCAAGTCTTTCAAACGCTCTTTGAAAAGCAAGTCAAAATGAATCAAATCCACAACCAAATACTCATGCAGATTCGAA
>DMYC01000053.1 GCA_003482695.1 Clostridiales bacterium UBA8960 | reverse complement strand
ATAGTGTACGTCATCGTGAGAAATGATCGTCGATGCCAATATAACATCCGCGTTCATTTCAATCGCTGCGTCAACGAGTTTTTCGATCGGTACTGATGTACCTAAATATTCACAGTCACAACCGTATTTTTCAATACCGCCATGCTTGATGTCTATAATCTCTCTTAAGCCTACGGAGTGCTCATCTTCACCGATGGTGCCAGCGACGATTTTCATCGGGAACTCATTGATGTCCGCACGAATTTCATCTTCACTTAACATTTCTGGTTCAGGTGGTATAACAAGCGTCCTAAGATCAAGGTCCATATCTAGTACACCTTTGAGCTGAACTCTAGTGCCTTCCACTGGATGCATTTGCTCGATATGAATGAGCTCCACATCTTTGAGGTTCATTTTCTTAGCAAATTCGATCGCCGCAAATTGAGCGGTTCTAAGTGGGACTGGTAGCATGATTTCAAGTTGAACGACACCGTCACCTAACCATTGAACTTCAGGTTTGATAAAGTTTGATTCTCCATGTTCACCTCTATATTTTTCCGTTTCAGCCATACGTTGGTTCACGTTATCTGTTTCATCGAGTTCATCAATATAGACGATCTTCTCAGGTTTTTCAAGTGTACAGCCATCAATCAACATCGATGGATTGTTTACAGCCTCAGGGTTATACTGTGCCACATTGTTGTAACCAAAATGTGCCGTAACAGGCGCCATATAATCTTCAGCTCTTTCATATACTGTGCCTGCACCTACGCCGCCATCGATTTTACGTCCGATTCCGTCGCCATTTCTCTGTGGGTACATGCCCGAATCTACGAAGAAACCGTGCTCTACTGCGTTGAAGTAGCCACCTGCATTTATGATTTCTTCAACATACAGAACCGCTCTCTCTTTTAATTCTCTGACTTTATCTCTAAGGAAACCCTCTGATTTTAATTCAACCATATCCATAAGGCCATCAAGTCCTGCAAATGTTTGCTTTGCAGTGTTACATGCTTCGATGTTGTACATGTGCCACGGAACGTTTCTACCTTCATCAGGTGTAATCGTCGATTGAATATCAGCAGAAGTCATCCTCGAAATAAGCATATTCATAACGTGCGTTACTGTCGCTTCACGTGATGAAGATGTGATATATTTCGTATTCATTTGTGCACGCATTTTGTATTCTGTGAAGAATTCGCGAAGGGCAACCGCATATGGTAAATCGAGTTTGACACATGGTGCAGGTGATGAAGTCGGAGGCACTGTTGAAAGCGCGATGTTTGCTTTTGGCATACCTGCTTTGAAAGAGTAAAGCGAGTTGATCGCATGTTGAACCATCAGTTCAGGCATGACTTTCCAAGCTTCTCTTGCTGTCGCATTCGCATTGTGTGCACCATCAATTTGAGCCATATCTGCCCAAGCCATGACTTTTTTAGACTCTGCTGCATCGACAAAAGATCTAACCATATTGATGTTCCTGTAAAGAACGTTGTATTGTGGGTCTTGATGCGCGCCATTTACGCCTTCTTCAGCGAGCATAACCGCAACATCGGGACCAGCAACCCCAGATACATATGAATGGTAATTGATTGGTCTACCCACTTCATCTTCGATTAAGTCGAGTGCTTTTCTATGGGCTCTAACTTGTTTTCTTGAAATCGGCACGCCACCGATGCCTTGTGGTGTACCTTCAATAAGACCGTCAAAATGCGATTGACCAGCTGTACGAATGACCATGATATGATCTGCACCATGCCATGCAGCCATTCTCATTCTTCTTATATCGTCTTCAAAACGACCAGAAGCAATTTCCGTCGTGATGGTGTTGTTCGGTTGTGGATCGATATTGCCAAAGTATTGTGCTGCAGGCATTGGCACATAATTTTTTAGTGGTGTAGACATATCCGAGTATTCAAAAGGTCCGTAAACCTGTTTGTCGCTTTTCTCTCTCCAAGTCCAACCTCTTCTTTTTGGTCTGTAGTTTTCAAGATCCTTAAGGAGTTCTTTTACATCAATTTTTTTGCTTAAATCCAATTGATTCATTATTTTTTACCTCCTTTGAAGATTTGAACCGCTTCGTTCCAGTGTTTGCCTTCGATCAGTTCAAGGCCTGCTGTTCTTATGTCGAGGTTTTTTTCTTTTGCAATTCTATAAATCACATGACCTACGCCATGACCAATTAGTCCTCTATCGATTGCACCATCCACAAGTGGCTGTGCTTCAAGACTTGAAAAACCCATTCTCAATAGAACCGATCTCTCAACTGCTGGTGACGTATTTTTTTTGGCAAGGTCGATCAAAGGATCCACGATCTCCTCCACCAAACTCCAAAATCTCTCTTTAAGTTGCTCGTCGGTGAGGCCGACGAGATGTTGATTTCTTGAACGAAAATCGTCTTCTCTAACTAAAAAACCTTTCATCTTTGATCCTCCATTGAATTTTATTCCGCATCTTTATCTCTCTAGTATGCTATGCCAAGTTCATCAAGCACCTTTGTCACATAATCACGATTCATTTTCGTCTCAATCGCCAAGTAATGGATGTCCGCTTCAGAAACTTTGCTTTCTGCCTGTGAAACGGCATTTTTGATTAATGACTTTCTAAGTTTATCCATATCGAGGTCGATTGCTTTAATTAAACTTGGGTGCTCCGGTAAAATGATATTCTTACCAGGCACTTGATCTTTCGGGTTGCCAAATCTGATTTCGATGCCATTGTCACGCGCAAACGAAAGTTGTGGCTGAATGTGTTTACCTGCACCAGTATATTCCGTTTCTTGAACCACGATGATCTGATCTTCATCAAGTTCCTGCGCGATGCTAAATGCCGCTGCAAGCGCCGTATTGCCCGCTGGTCCTTTTTCAAGACCTTCAAGCTGTGCGAGTGCCTCTGTCATATAAAACACTTCACCTTGGGTCACTGTGACGTAACGATCCATATATCGCATTGGTCGTGCGGCTGAACGCGGAACATCCGATCGGTCAGGCACAGTGGAAAATGGAACGCCAAAGCCAGTGTGTCCCGTTGTAAAAGATTTTTTATTGAACTGGTCATCACTTGCCATATGAAGGCCGCTCAGGTCAACTGATGCGCCTACTATCGTCGCATCTACTGCACCTGCTTTAATCAAGCCTCTAGCAGTCCCTGTTAAGTTACCGCCGCCTGCATTAGTACAAACGACCACATCAGGATCTTTGCCATATTTTTCACGGCATTGCATGGAAAGCTCATAACCAAGTGTTTCCACACCTGCGATTCCAAAAGGGGTATAAAGAGAAGCATTGAAGTATCCCGTCTCTTCCAGCAACAACAAAAACTCGTAGAACAGTTCTGGACCGACAGAAAGCTGAATGACTTCAGCACCAAGCGCTTCGCAGATTCTCGCTTTCTCGACGATTTCAGGTTGACCGACACCTCTTGAATCATAAGTCTCCTGAACGATGATGCATTTAAGACCTTGCATCGCAGCTTGAGATGCCACAGCTGCACCGTAGTTTCCGCTCGTCGCTGCGATCACACCTTTGTAACCTAAGCGCTTTGCATGGTGCACCGCATTGGCTGCACGTCTTGCTTTAAAGCTGCCTGAAGGGTTACTCGCTTCATCTTTGATGAATATTCTCGCGCCTTTGCCAGGTGCCGAAAGTTTCCTAGCAAGTGCCGTCATGTTTCTTAGTTCGAGAATCGGCGTATTGCCAACACCCGTTCTGCCTTGTATTTCCTGCATTTCTTCTAAAGTATATCCTGTTTCACGCATCATTCTTTCATAATCAAAACCGATGCCATCATTCTCAAATACACCATAATCAATCCCTATGGCCTTTTTCATAATGTCATTTTTGCGCGACATTACTGCTGAATAAGAATTATCTCTCATCTGCATCACCTCCAAAAAGAATACCTTTTAGCTGGATGCCGATCTCTAAAATTTCGGGAACAAAATTTCCGAAAGAATGCCTATACGTCGGCTCAACTTCAGTAAGTGATCCAAACTCTTTTCTGCCTGTAATAGTGGTCACTTCAACAGCATCGCCTATTGCTGCATCTCTATCGATGAAGCCTTTGACCCACATTTCAAGTGGTAC
>DMYC01000211.1 GCA_003482695.1 Clostridiales bacterium UBA8960 | reverse complement strand
CGGAAACAAGCCGTTTAAGGACATCGCGGAAGGCCTCACAAAAAAAGGAATAGCCGTTCTAAGATATGACAAGAGAACTTACACGCATGCAAACAAATATGCAGATCCAGATGTCGCGAATGATGTGACTATTTTTAACGAAGTGATTGACGATGCAAGGTATGCAGTCGATTTTATTAAGACACAACCGAATATTGATGCGACTAAAATATACATTTTAGGTCATTCGCTAGGTGGGAATCAAGCACCTAGAATTGCTGAGGGAAGAAATGACATAGCCGGCCTGATTATTATGGGAGGCAATGTCACGCCTATTCAAGATTTGATGCTTTATCAATACGAGTATCTTTATAGTCTAGAAGCGGATCTCGATGAGGCGACTGATGCACTGTATAAAGAACAGATTCAAATCGTAAGTGAAGCAGTGGATGCAATCAACAGCTCAGAACTGACACTTGAAACAGATCCTTCTGTAACTTTGGGTATACCTGCGAAGTATTGGATGGACCTAAGGGATTATGACCCGACTGAAATTGCGATAGAACTCGATATTCCAATCTTAGTGCTTCAAGGGGGAAGAGATTACCAGGTGCCAGTGATCGAATTTGAAAAGTGGAAATCAAATTTACTAAGTAAAGCCGATTACCGTTTATACGAATCATTAAATCATTTGTTTATGTATGGTGAAGGAACACCTGGACCGGGCGAGTACATGAATCAGTCAAATGTTAGTGAGGAGATGATCAATGATGTTGCTCAGTGGGTTCTTTACAATTAATAATTGAGTTTCGCTCAAACAGAGTTCATAAGAAAATAATATACAAAAATTTTTATACAAGAAATTGTACCTTGTATACAAAATAAGAAGTGAAATATTGTCCCTTAGCATGTATAATAGAAATGGAAAACAAAAATTTCACAACTATTATTTTTTTAAGAGGAGATCTTATTATGAGTAAACCTATTCTCTCTGCTCACTTTGAATCTAGAAAGCCTTCTGATGTGCGCCTTGCACAAATGAAGTATGATGAGCGCAAAGTCAAGCCTCAAGCAGTTATCAACGTGGGTATCGGCAACGTGTCACTACCAACTAACCCAGCGATGCAAAAAAGGATGTTTGAACTTGCATCACCAGAAAGCCCTTTTTCGAAAGGTGTTGTTAGATATTCAGGCACAGCTGGTACGCCAGAATGCCAGGAAGCTTTCAAGAACATTCTGAAATGTGAAGGTTTCGATACGAGCAAATTGCACGTTCAAGTGACTGATGGTGGTTCTTCAGGTATGGAGCTTCTGCTGATCGGCGTATGCGGACCTGCAGGTACAAATGAAAGACCTCTTATGATGATCGACCCTGCTTACACAAACTACATCTCATTTGCTGAAAGAGTAGGACGTACGACTGTCACTGTGAAACGTCATTTAGGCGAAGACGGCAAATTTAATTTACCTGATATGGCTGTTATCGAAGAAACGATCAAAGCGAACAAACCTGGTGCTTTGCTTGTTATTCCTTACGATAACCCAACAGGACAACTTTACGATAACAGCACAATGAAAGAACTTGCAGCATTATGTGTCAAATACAACATGTGGATGATCAGCGATGAAGCATATCGTGAACTCTACTACGAAGTGGAAAAGCCGCTTGTGAGCATTTGGGGCATTACGGATGCAGAAGTCCCAGGAATTGAAGGCAGAAGAATTAGTATTGAAACCGCTTCTAAAGTTTGGAATGCATGTGGCCTTAGAATTGGCGCAGTGATTACTGACAGTGCGGAATTCAATAACCGTTCAGTTGCTGAATATACTGCAAACCTTTGTGCAAACGTCATTGGTCAGTACATCTTTGGTGCATTGGCACATGAAAACAAAGAATCGATCCTTGGATGGGCGAGTTCACTTCGTGAATACTATAAAGAACAAATCATGACCGTGTATAATGGCCTAAAATCGATGGAACCTAAACTCATCGTTTCAAGTCCTGACGCATCTATCTACTCGGTTATCGATGTGAGAAATGTCGTTAAACCTGGCTTCGATGCGATCGACTTTGTACTTTACTGTGCTGAGGAAGGTTCAGTGGTGATCGACGGCGTTGAAACGACGCTTTTGGTGGCGCCAATGAAAGGCTTCTATGACATCAAAGAGGGCGAGAAAAACCCAGGTAGCACTCAGTTCAGAATTTCATTTGTTGAAACACCAGAAAATATGGCAAAAATCCCTGAATTGTTCGTTACATTACTCAGACAGTTCGAGGCTCAAACTGNNGAATTATAAAAAATAATAAGTGCTGCCTCTTTTCTAAGTCATTAGATAAGCGGCAGCACTTTTTAATATAGAGAATCGATTGAATTTAAGTTATAATCAAATATACCATCAAATGATCAACTTCACACTGGAGCGTTATATGGTTAAAAACCACTTAGAAATATTAAAAAACATATTGTTGCTCGTTGTCGTCTGTACAGCAACGACAGGGCTGTCCATCGTACTAAATAGAACAGGAATTGGCAAGGAAAATACCTTGATGATTTTCTTGCTTGGCGTTCTAGCTGTTACAGTGCTCACAAGTGGGTATGCTTATGGCATCGTCGCGTCAGTGATCAGTTTGCTCATGTTTAACTTCTTTTTCACTGAGCCACTACATTCATTGATTATTTCTCATGCTCAAGACTATATTCTAATGATATTTTTCTTTATAGCATCCATCATTACTGGAACTTTGTCTTCAAAATTTAGAATGCAATCGGCTATGGCGATAAAAAATGGCAAAACAGCAAAAATCTTGTATGATATATCTGAAAGTTTTTTAAATCTATCAGGCGCTGAGAAAATATTGAAGACAGGCATCGATTCCATTCAAAAATATACAGGGTTTGAATGTGCTGCCGTTCTTGATCAAAGAAAGTTTGATGGTAAAGATTTGGTATATGCCACACAAGGTTATGAAAACACTAGCGAGCAAAAGAAACCCCAAATTGTCGTTCCCATAAAAGGCATGGCATCAAGATTAGGCAACATAAAAGTAGAAGGCGTATCTGGAACTCTGAATCATGATATCGAGATGTTAATCAGAGCGATTACGTATCAAATGGCTTTGGTTCTCGATCGTGAATTTATCTATTACGAGAGAGAACGCATTAAAATCGACATGGAAAGTGAACATGTGAAAACGACACTGCTTCGAAGCATATCCCATGACCTACGTACGCCTCTTACTGGTATCATAGGTGCGAGCTCATTGATGATGGAGAGTGGTGAGCATTTGGATAAAGAAGATTTTGCCAAACTTGCTTCTGATATCAATGAGGAAGCGACGTGGCTTTTCAACTCTGTACAGAATATCCTTGATATGACACGTATTACTGACAAAAAAATCGTCTTGAAAAAAGATTATGAAGTGGTTGAAGAAGTGATCGAGCAAGCACTGAATCAGTTGCCATGGCTAAAAAAATCAAGTCGATTCAAAGTGACTATCCCTAGTGATATCATACTCATAAAAATGGATGGAAGGCTTATGGTACAAGTGTTTGTCAATTTACTTGACAATGCCCACAAACACACAACAGACGAAACTCAAATTGAACTAAAAGTATATGTTGAACATGAACACATTATCATCCAGATAATTGATGACGGACCTGGTATTGATGATGGTATTTCGAATTCAATTTTTGAAAGCTTTGTCACGATTCCTAGAAATGTGGCAGATGGGCATCATGGTGTCGGTCTTGGGCTTGCGATTTGTAAAACTATAGTTGAAGCACATGGTGGCACGATTGAAGCAAGCAAAGGTACAGAAAAAGGCACGATCTTCACGATTAAATTACCCTGTGAATGAAAGGAATACAAATGAGTGAATTAATCCACATTCTGCTAATTGAAGATGATCAAAAAATCGCAAATTTCATCCTGATGGCTTTGAGGGCAAAGCAGTATAAAGTCACACATGCAAATAAAGGCAATCAGGGTGTTGTCACATTTTGCACGGAAAATCCTGATATCATATTGCTTGATCTGGGTTTACCAGATCGAGATGGACTAAGTATTATCAAAGAGATTAGACAGGTTTCACAAATTCCAATTTTGGTGGTTTCAGCTCGAGAATTTGAGCAAGATAAAATAGAAGCACTGGATGCTGGTGCGAATGACTATGTGACAAAACCATTTGCCATGGGCGAATTGCTCGCACGTATACGCGTAATGGAGCGCTTCATCGAACATCAAAGCTTATCGGGTTCGAGCGCCATCTTTCAATTTGATTACCTGACGGTGGATACCGATCGCAGGAAAATTTACGTCGATGAAACGGAAGTTCACTTAACCCCACTTGAGTATAAGTTGTTGCTTTTTTTGATTGCAAACAGAGGAAAAGTCGTCACACACAGTCAGATATTGAAGGAAGTCTGGGGATATGGAGAATCTGGTGATGCCAAAAGCATACGCGTATTTATGGCGAGTTTGAGGCGTAAGATAGAAAAAGACACCTCATCGCCGAAGTTAATCACAACGGAGCTAGGTGTCGGGTATCGTTTTGTTGATTAGTGTTTATTTGAAGAGTGAACAAGATAGTTGCTGATCAAGAAAAATTCGTCGATTTGCTCACGATTATAATACGTAATGCCATTGCGTTCATAAAGTGGAATGTAACTTGGGTTGTTGCATGAAGTCACAACATTTGAACTATGAATGAGTTTTGTAACCATAATGCAAAGTGACAAATTGCTTAAATCGTCAAGACTCAGTGCAAAGTAAAAAGGATAGGGAAAGGATGTGTTTAAAGATGACTCATCCTCAATGTAATCAAATGGAATGTTGAGTTCCTCGAGATGCATACGAAACTTCGAACTTAAATCAGATTCACCCATTACAAGAAGGGGAATTGGTCTACTAGTGTTGATAAAATGACTTTCAGCATCTTCCGTGTTTATTTTATCGATAAAACGGTCTACTTTTTTAACGCTGAAGTAGCCTAGCAATATGATGTATCCGCATAAAAACATGAGTAAAATTTCCATAAATAACACCTCTTATTCTTATTACCACTATACACCTAGGCGTATAAATGTAGTGATAAGATAACGAAAGAGGTGTTATTTTTGAGTAAATTTTCGGTTTAACAATCTTTATATCATCTTTACAACCTTTGTTATCGAATCGGCATCTCCGTTTTCTCCAGCATATAGCCGTGAAGCAAAAGCCTTGCGTTGTCATATTCATAAGTGCAAGTGACGATGGTTACCATCTTAAGCCGCTCTGGATCATTTAGCAACTCCGGTTTAGAGAGCTCTTTTTTGTGCATGGAGACTCTACTGAAATGTTTTGCATATTCAAGCCAAGCGTCATCGTCCAAATCGAAGTAGAGATAGTAATCGTAAGCCGATACGATTTGGACTGAAAATATTTCATAGACATATGTTTCGTACAGGCCACTGATCGTGACAT
>DMYC01000257.1 GCA_003482695.1 Clostridiales bacterium UBA8960 | reverse complement strand
AAAAGGATTGAGGCCATTAAGAGTGAAATGAAAAAGCCTACGTTTTACGGAAACGATCATTATGATACGTTATTTATCTCTTGGGGGTCTACTTATGGTGCGCTAAGAGAGGCTGTGGACAATCTTTCTTTAAAAAATGAGAAAGTTGCAATGTTGGCATTTTCTGATGTCTATCCTATTCACAAAGACATTCTGAAACCATATATGAAGGATGGTGTGAAAATCATCAACGTGGAAGGAAATGCGATGAATCAATTTGGTATGATGTTAAGGATGGAAACGGGCATCATGTTTGATGATTCAATTAACAAATATGATGGACGTCCATTTACGAGCTTGTTCATAGAAAATGCATTTGAGGTGATAAAAAATGGTAAACATTAATGGTACGATAGAAAAAAATGAAAACCCATTTGTGACACAAAGCAAAACGAGTTGGTGTCCTGGGTGTGGAAATTTCAGCATATTAGATAGCATTAACCAAGTTTTGTACGAAGAAGGGTTAAAGCCACATGAAGTCTTGATGGTATCGGGGATTGGCCAAGCGGCAAAATTGCCGCATTACATCAATGCACACGGACTCAACACGTTGCATGGGCGTGCCATACCTGCAGCGTTAGGTGCTCAAGCAGCGAACAGTGACCTAAAGGTACTCATCACGTCGGGCGATGGCGACACCTATGGCGAAGGTGGCAATCATTTTATGCTCAACATCAGGAGAAACCTTGATGTCGTCCATATTGTACATGATAATCAAGTATATGGTCTTACCAAAGGACAAGGGTCACCCACAACTGCGCTCGGTCAAAAAACGCGTCTTCAGTTCGACGGCATGCGTCATGAACCGTTAAATCCGGTTGCGCTTGCCATATCTTTAGGTTGCAGTTTTGTAGCGCGCAGTTTCTCTGGAGACCCTGAGCATTTAAGAATGATGATCAAAGCGGCGATGAAGCACAAAGGATATGCTGTTATTGACGTGATGCAACCATGTGTTTCATTTAACAAAGTCAATACGTTTAAGTGGTATAAAGAACGCGCTTTTTATATACCTGAAACGCATGATCCCAGTGATAAAGTCAAAGCATTTGAGTTGGCACAAACATTTGGAGATGAAGGCATCCCTATGGGCATTTTGTATGTAGACGAAAAGCCGACGTATATGGCGCGCATCGCTTACATTGATCGCCCATTGGTCACTTATGAAAGAAAGCCAACCGACATCGATTGGCTGTTAGATCGTTATATTGAATAGCATAAAAAGGTGGGGCACCAGTAAGATCGTGATTGGACAATCGTGCCAATCAGGATCTTACTGGTGCCCCTTCATTTTCACAGGCTTTGTAAATCGTGTTCCTTTTTTTAAATGAGTTTAAGCATCAATAGGTTGCTTCGGCTTATGAATTTGGTCATCGCTTCTGCAGATAATGGCGCGTGACTTAACATGGCTAAATCATAGAGATGCTCACAAATCAACTTTCTAGTTTCATGATCGGCATCTTCGTTCTCAATTAGGTGCTTTACGAGCGAATGTTTGCTGTTTAAAATAAGTGTTGTTTCTGTTTTAAACATGTTAGTATCCATACCAGGCATACCATACATACGCATCATGTCCTGCATTCTGCTCGATTCTTCCGAGAGAACGACCATCGCTGATAAATCTTCTGTTTTCATCGACTCCAGCTTAAGTTCAATAGCGTCCAGATTTAATGACTCTTTAAACAGTGCAACCAGTTTCTCAACTGCGAGAGTCTTATCCTCTTCTGAAAGTGTTTCAATATCTTTCAAATGCTCATTTACATCTGCATCGATTCTTGCGAATGACACTCCCTCTTTTTTGGATTCCAACAAAGAGATAAATGGCTGATCAATGGAATGTGTCAGGTGTAACGCATCAAGATCATGTGATTTGAACAACTTGATGTATTGTGCTTGTTGAAGGGCGTCCGTAATGTAAAACACTTTGTTCGTGTGTTTGTCTTTTGCAGATTCAAGGTACTCGTCCAGTGTGACATACTTGTCGTTTAGTGTTTTATATAAGTAGATGGATGCCACCCCTTCATAGAACTTCTCATCTTTTAAGCCACCAAACTTGATGAAAGGACTGATATCGTCCCAAAAACCTTCAAATGATTCGCGCTCCGTCTTATAGAGGCCCGTTAATTTATCTGCCACTTTTTTGCTGATGTAATTGGAAATTTTGCGAACAAAACCATCATTTTGCAAAAAGCTTCTAGAGACATTGAGTGGCAGATCAGGGCAGTCAATAACGCCTTTAAGCAACAGCAGAAATTCTGGGATAACTTCTTTAATGTTATCTGCAACAAACACCTGCGAATTATAGAGTTTGATTTGACCTTCAATCGTATCAAATTCGCTACCTAATTTTGGAAAGTAAAGGATGCCTTTCAAATTGAAAGGATAGTCCATGTTAAGGTGAATCCAAAAGAGAGGTTCTTTAAAGTCGTTGAAAGTCGAACGATAGAACGTTTTATAATCTTCATCTGTACAATCAGAAGGTGATTTTGCATATAAAGGTAACGTTGTGTTAAGTGGTTTTGGCTCTTCGATGATGACATTGCCTTCTGCATCTTTAGCAGGTTCTTTTCCGACGACAGTTAGGTAAATCTCATAAGGCATAAAGCCACAATATTTGTTAATGGTTTGTCTTAATGTATACTCGTTTAAAAAGGATTGACCATCTTCACTTATATGAAGCGTGATTTCAGTACCACGTGTATTTCGCGTACCAGGCTCTAACTCAAATTCAGTGCCACCATCACAACGCCATAGAGCGGGTGTTGCCCCTTTCGCGTGGCTAAGTGTATGAATCGTCACCTGTTCAGCGACCATGAAAGATGAGTAAAAGCCAAGACCGAAATGTGCGATAATTTGCTCTTTGTCTGATTTATCCTTATAGGTGTTTAGGAAATCTTCAGCTGCTGAAAAAGCAATCTGATTGATGTATTTCTTAACTTCTTCCGCGGTCAAGCCAATACCATTATCTGTAAAAGTCAAGGTATCAGCCTTTTCGTCATAACGCACAACAATCTTGTAAGCTTCATCTGAGGGTAGGTCGACCTCACCCATGGTCGCTAACTTTTTTAGTTTGGTTATGGCATCACTGCCATTTGAAATTAATTCTCTTACAAAGATATCATGGTCTGAATACAACCATTTCTTAATTATGGGGAAAATATTTTCGCTGTGTATAGACAAGCTTCCTTTTTCAACGCTCATGCTATAACCTCCTCTTATCTGTAATTATGGTTATTATAACCATATCCAATGTATATGATAGTCGTTCCCACAAGGATTGTCAAGAAAAATTTAGCACTCTCATGACAAGAGTGCTAAACGTAAAACTATATTTTAATCATAATTAGCTCATTTTTTTTGAAGAACTGGGTAATCATGGCATCAAAGGCATACTCTAGAGACTTATCCAAGGTAAACTGGTTATAGTTCACACCGGTGGTCAGTTTGACGTGCCTACCGTCAAAAAGGATGTTCAAGATGAAGCCTTTGATAGGATGACCGACGTGGCTTTGGCCATGACGTCTTAAAACCTCTTCAGTAGCGTCTTGAGACAGGGTCAAGGTAAGCTTCATACCGGTGGGTCTTAGACTTTGTTTTAATACAGTGGCCACCACAGGCTTAATATAGGTCCAGGTAACATATTCATCAATCGACTTAATCTGGGCATCTTCCTTAGACATATAACCGGCATTCACAGCCCCGTTAACGGAAAATCGGCACAAAGTATCTAAGTCAAGGGATAGGACCAGAAAATTATCAAAAATATCGGTTTTGATCAGTTGATTCATAAAGTTTTTTGTATCATCAGCAATTAATCCAATCATGTGATTCCTCTCATAAGCTAGAATGATTCCATTATAAGTCTTTGGTAGAAAAGCTGCAATCCATACCGTTCATATTGCCCTTTTTCTCTTGATTGACAGCCTATAGACCCTCTGTTAAACTATCCAATAGGAGGTGTCATATGCGAGATTATTCACAAGGATTAATAGATTATATAGAAGCAGCAACCTCACCCATTCAAGCAGTGACTACAAGTGTTAAAGATTTAGAAGATCATGGGTTTGAAGCGTTACTCATGTCAGATAATTGGAAGTTGGCCGGGGGAGGGAAGTATTATGTAAGACCTTACCCCAGCATGTTGGTGTGTTTTACCATAGGTTCAACGCCGTATATTCAGGAAGGCTTTAGAATCATTACATCTCATACTGATTTTCCAAGCTTTAAGATTAAGCCGGATCCGGAGATTACGACTCAAGGGTATTTGAAGTTAAATACAGAGGTCTATGGTGGACCCATTTTAGATAGCTGGTTTGATCGTCCCTTATCGTTGGCCGGTCAAGTGGTACTTAAATCGGATACAGTATTTAAACCAAAGATCATGGAAATTGATTTTAGAGATCCAATTATGGTGATTCCCAGTCTTGCCATTCACTTTAA
>DMYC01000041.1 GCA_003482695.1 Clostridiales bacterium UBA8960 | reverse complement strand
CATCTTTCACGTTAAAAACATCCACCTTCCCGTCCACAGAAAAACTGACGGGTATAATCTGACTCGCGCTTACAAACCCGGTATATATAAGGCTTTCACGAATCGTTTGATTTTCAACAGTCACCACAGTCACTTGGCGCGTTTTTTCAGCCACCGCCACAACTTTCTCATCCACACACCCCGTGACCAAAAATAGCAAAATGGATATGATTAAAAGAAGACGGAACCTTTTGATTAAAGATCTAGCTTCACACATTTCACTCGCCTCCCGAATTTTCTCTCAACTTTCATTATACCCAAAATGCAGTGTACATAAAACCCTAAAAGCAGCACAAATGCAGAAAGACGCAAACTATGGCAAGAAATCCATCGAATGCGCCTTAAATTATAATTCACCAAGAAACGTTTGCTTCGTTTCCTCTTTCACTTGATGGTACTTTGCTCTCAACTTTTCAACAACGCCAACCGGATATTTGAACCGCTCAAGCTCATTTTGAAAATCGTAGAGCACCGCATAGACGTCGTAATCGCACTTTGTCTCAAGTTCGCCCGCCTCGATCATGTACGCTTCGATCAAAGCGCTGCGTTTATCTTTGTCGACAATGAAATTCCGCGTATTCTGCACATCCTCAAACAGCCGCTCCACATCTTCAGTATATTGATTTTGAAGTGCCATGAGCTTTTGCTCGTACTTGTCCAAAATCCCATCATAAGGTGGCATATACTCCAAAGATGTATTTTGGGCTTCAGACGACTCTTCCTGTGGCTCCGTATCTACCGGATCTGTCGTCACATCGAGTGCATGCGCCATTTCTGCTTCTGTCTCAGTGCCTTGCACTTCTGTTGTTTGCGGCATCATCGCTGCTTCAGAAATGGCCTGTGGTTTCTGAACTGAAAAGCCAAGTAAAACAATCGCCATAACCGCCAAAAATGAAACAGCAACTTTTATAGGCCATTTTTTTCGAGTCGCAGTCAATGGCCTCACATAATGCTCGCCTTTAAAAACAAGACTTGGCGTCTCTACGAAAAGCCGTCTCGCCCATGCTTCATCGTACATTTTCGCGATGGTCACATAAGCGTCTTTCATGACTGGTTTTCTAGATGTGAGGTTGTGTCCATCAGAGGCGACAACATCAATTGCATTGAATTTGATTAGCTTATTGATGAATGTGCGATACTTGCCCCGAACGATGCTCGATGCAGAAACTTGAATAAGTGTACCCTCATCGCTTAGCCATTTGACCTTCTCAGGACTTTTAAGCAGTTCAGTGTACATCTCCACATGCGCAAGTATTGGTGAAACGCCTCTTATTCGCAGCTCATACAGCGCCTCTTGAATCATCTCGAACTTCGAGTCTCTACTGAACTCCACCAGCATGTAGTTGCTGTTCTCAAAAGTGGGAAGTTCCGATAAGTGATTCAGGGAAATGAGAAAAGCTTCATCGACATATACTTCGACGCCAAACCGCGTATTTTCAGACGTTATAATAGACGCATGCTCAGCGAGAAACGCGTGATATTTGGCCTTTAACGCATCATATGATAGCTGGCAGCAAAGGTGGTTATAATGCGGTGTGAAGATCCACCTATTTATACCATCTGTACTTGCCATCTCAAGCATTTCCTTAGATTGCTCCGTGTTCTTTGCGCCATCGTCCACACCCGGTATGATGTGCACATGTGAATCTATCATAACGCTCTCCTTCAAATCATCCTTACTTTTTCTTCGCATCTGAGTCATTCATATAATAATAGTAATAATGGTATTTTTTACTGTTCATTTTAACTTTATTCAACACGATTCCGAGAATTTTAGCCCCGACATGTTGTAGCTTCTCAGTTGCTTTTTTAGCCATTTCAACTTCTATTTGACCTGATGCACATACTAAAATCACGCGATCGATATACGTCGACATAATCACAGTATCAGTAACAGGTATGATAGGGGGTGTGTCAATAAGGACGTAATCATAGTCTTCACTCAATTGTTTCATAAAAGCTTTCATCGCATCAGAATTTAAGAGTTCTGAGGGATTGGTCGGTATACGTCCTGACGTTAACACATCCAGTTGCGGATGGATGCCTTTATGCAAGTAATTTGAGTAATGTTCACCTCTTAACAGCACATCGGTTACACCTTGCGCATTTGTGATTTCCAAAAACTTGTGCACCCGTGGCTTGCGTAAGTCACAATCGACGATCATGACTTTTTTATCGGAATCCGCAAGCGTCATGGCAAGGTTACAAAGTGTCGTCGTCTTCCCTTCGCCTGAAGTGGCACTGGAGACGATGATTGTTTTGACATTGTGGTCGACGTTTGCAAATTGGAGGTTCGTTCGAATGCCTCTGTAGGCTTCTGATATTGGTGATTTTGGATTGTTGTGAACGATCATTTCTTTCATCTTCTATACTCCCATGCTCTTCATCTCTTTTGAATAATCCGGTATCGCTCCGATCACACTGACGCCTAAATATTTTTCAACATCTTCTTCTGTTTTAATCGTGTGATCGAGATATTCGAGAAGAAAAGCCAAAAATACGCCAAGCATGATGCCAAGCACCGCTGAGATTGCGATATTGAGAGTCGTACGCATGTTGATTGGTTTATACATAGGGATGGCTTCGTCAATAATCTCTACATTGTTGACTTTAAGAATCCTCATGACTTCTTTGATAAAGACACTTGAAATCGTATTTGCGATTTGCCCTGCTTCATCAGGGTCTGTGCTGGTCACCGATATTCTGAGAATTTCAGTGGAACCGACTTGTTGTGCGGAAGTCTTTTTTAAGAGTTCCGTATAAGTATAATCAAGTTCGAGTTGTGAAATCACTTGCTCTAAAACGATTCTCGACTTGACGATTTCGCTGTAGGTGACGACGAGTTTTTGACTGAGGTTGATGCTCCCGAGATCGAAACTTGCTGCGAGATCGCCGGCATTTATGCCCTTTGAGCCATTGACCATGAGTGTTGTGCTCGATTGATATTCTGGTGTGACGAAATATAAGCTGTAGGCCGTACCGAGTAAAAGACAAAAGATGGTAATCACGATGATTAGCCATTTTCGCTTTAAGATAATGCCCATCAGCTCTCTAAGTTCTATCGTTTCTTCCATTGTTTCCTCCAAATCATTATAAATGCGAAAAAAGCACCCCCCCGACGAATCAGGGGAAGGTGGTGGGAACATTTTAGTACTCTATGACTTTAAAGTAGCTGTTGAGCGCAACCAATTCGGATACGGGAATGTTGCCTGTAATCGTATTTTTGAAATAGACGTATTCAGCTTCTGACATTTGAGCGCCAAGGGCTCTCGCTTCAGCGACATCGCCTGCGATATCATAGCTTGCGTCCAAAATGAACTTATTGACTGACGCAATAATAATTTCTGCTGCTCGTATCTGCTCTGTTGTTTTTAGTTTCGGAACGACACGCGAATCCATTTTCGCACTCACTGAAGAAAGCGTTGCCACTGTGGTAGCCGGAGGTGGCGTCACTGTACCAGGCGCGGTTCCAGTTCCAGATGATGAACTTGTGCCTCCACCGATTGCGATTTCTTTTTCTTTTGCTTCAAGTTCTTTAATCAACTCAGTGCCTCTGACGATAATTTTGCCTAGAACGGTTAAACCAGACAAATTGATGTCCACCGCTTTTAGACCGTCACCGATGAACAAGTCTCCTCGAATCGTCGCACCCTTAAATGTTACGCCGGGAGCGTTGATGATGACATTGCCCTC
>DMYC01000156.1 GCA_003482695.1 Clostridiales bacterium UBA8960 | reverse complement strand
ATCCTTAAAATCCTGACGCTTCCAGTTTAGGCCGATGATGAATGTGCCATAACATTCGATGTCCAGTGATGTAAGAACTTCGAGGCATTTCACACTGTGCGCAGTATCGCTGCTTTTATTATAGGCATCGAGTTCCGTGTCAGAAAAGGATTCAAGTCCAACGATCACAGCGCGTAGGCCAGCCTCTTTAAGCCGGCGCATTGTCTCTGGATTTTCAGCGATAAAGTCCGCGCGTCCATAGACGAGGTACCTCTTATCGATTTTTTCAGCGACGAGCTTCTCACAAAAGGCTTCCAGGCGTTCCACATCAAATAGAAAATCGTCATCGACGATGTAAATCTCTTTCTCTTTAATCGTTTTAAGCTCGTCGATCACATCGTCAAGCGGTCTTGTGAAATACGCGCCATCCGTGATTTCTTTACAAAAGCAAAACGCACAGCTATAAGGGCATCCGAATGACGTCTTAATAAGGCTACAGGGATTATGGAACATATAATAGTATTCGCTTCGATATCTGTCCGATAAATGCCTTGCCGGGTGCGGGTAATCAAATGTGCGTCGTTTGGCTTCCGTTATCAGCCGCGGCCGAGCTTCGCCAGCAGCGATGGCGGCGATATGGCTAAGTGCGTTGGCGGCGACAATATGATCAAATGCACCACCTATGAAATCTCCAGGCACCACTTCAGCATGTATGCCACCGACGACGATTTTGATTTCCGGATTCAGTCCTTTGATGCGTTTTGCCAGTGCTTTGAGTATATGAACATGCGAAATATAGCCCGTCATACAGACCATTTCGGGATTTTCTTTTTCAATGATCGATTCAATTGAACGTTTCTCTAAAATCATGTCGATCAGCACAACATCGTGCCGATCTTCCAGTACTGCACCGACATATTCGAGTTCAAGCGGTTCGCAAATCATGACGTGTTGAAGCCCAATCGTTTCCGGATCCGGTTTAGGTCTTAGCAAGATGATTTTCATAGCACACTGGCCTCCTTTTTCTTTGCGATATAAAGGGTGATGCTTGGGACATACCATGCGTTGATTTTAACGGTTTTACAAATTTCAAAATAAGGTGTTAGGTAACGTTTCATATGCTCCGGTTTGGGATAGTTGGCTTTAGTGGTAGTCAATTTGATCAAAGTAAGTGCCAATCGATCATATATCGATTGCGTTTCAGCGTGAGCAATCAGCAAATAACCGTTTTCATCAAGGTGCTCTGCGAAAGTGGATATGGCCTGCTCTGGTTTTTCATAATATGGAAAAGCGTGTGTGCAGCAGATACAGCCAAACTTTCGGTCAAGCTTCAGAGTCGACATCGACGCTTCGACGATAGCGTGTCCTTTTTCCTTTGCGACTTGTCCAAGTCTAGAGGGTTCAACGCCAAGTGAACTCAACTTAGGGAATGATAAACGAATATCATCAAGCAATTGACCTGTTCCACAACTCATATCCAATAGATGTGAATTAGGCAATTGAAGATTTCTCAAATGTCTTATGATATGATCGCGAGTGGGTTTTAATGAGAATTTTTGTACCCAGAGGCGGTCGTATATTTTTTCGTATAAGTCCCATTTAGACATTTCTACTCTCCTAAGTTCTTAAACACGTGAAAATGGTATGTGTGTGTGCTATAACCAAGCAATGGCACGATTGGTTTCATGATGGTGCGCACGAGTGCATTGTCATGATAATAATAAAGGTTAAGGGGTGTGAGTTCACCGCCGAGTTTCATCTTGATCGTTTCGGTGGTCTGGCCGAAGTTGATGGTTTTTACGCCTGCCTCTATGCCGCGCTCAACGATGAGCATGAGCAAATTCAGGTAGGTGTCGTAGGTTTTTAGCGCATCGTAGCAGAGTCCGCAAAACATGAAATAAAGCACGTCGTCATCGATGTGGTATTGGCAAAATCCGATGGGCTTACCCTTTGCGTAAAATGCGGTGATGTAGCCGGGGAATGCGGTGAAAAATGCCTGCGTGTTTTTGACGAGTGGGTATTCCGAGCGCTCGTATACGGCTTCGTATAGTGCGTAGAGGGACGCGTCAAAGTCAGGGGCATCTATGATTTCTACGTCTTTAAAGCGTTTTTTCGCTTTGATGAGTCTGTAGCGGTAGTGCGAACGCATTGTGGCAACATACGCCTCAAAGTCTTTGAATGTGTTTTTAAGTACAACCGATGGGAGTGTGGATACTTTTTGGAAGATTCCATCGAAAGCGTCGTCCGCGTTGAGGATCAAAGTGTGCCCTTTTTGCGTTTTGACCCAGTCGGTTATCTCTCGGATGCCGGATGCGTTTTCTGCATGATAGCCGGGCAGTGAGATGGATGGCGGCAAGCCGACGATTCGGACGCGTTTTTTGAGATGTCCCAGTTTGAACGAAAGGACGTTTATTTTTGCGGCATATGCGGTGAGTACGCCGTTCTCAAACTCGAAGCGTTGGCTTTCTTCACCGTGTGCGTTTCGTATGGCGGCCCATAGTTTGGGTTTTATAAAGCTGTGCATGGTCACCTCAGGATATTTTTAGCGAATAGACGCCATATGATTCATAAGGGGTTGCCCATTTGAATCCAAAGCCGCCC
>DMYC01000093.1 GCA_003482695.1 Clostridiales bacterium UBA8960 | reverse complement strand
ATTGTCACAAAAATCAGGAACCAATAAAAATGAGCTTTTATCGCGCCTGATGAAGCGTATCCCGCGCGTCTACATCAAAAACGGGAAAATCGACCACATCAGGAACGATTTACTATAAAAACGTAAAGGGGTTAAATATGTTTGACACTCAAGGCAACACACTTTATGTGGACGGCGTATCAACCAAGGATTTGGCTGACGCTTATGGTACACCACTCTATGTCTACTCGGAAGACAAAATCACGAATAAACTTTCAGAAATTCGGACACATTTTTTGGATAAATATCCCAAAACACATGCCGCCTACGCCTGTAAGGCGTTTTGCACGCTTTATATGTGCCGGTTGCTTAATGAGCAAGGTTTTTGGCTGGATGTGGTGAGCGGCGGAGAACTCTTCACCGCCATCAAAGCTGGTTTTCCTGCTAACCGAATCGAATTCAACGGCAACAACAAATCGATTGATGAGCTTGAGATGGCCCTGGAATACGGTGTGGAGCGCATCGTTATAGACAATGTCCAAGAGCTATACGACGTCGAAGCACTATATAGAAAAAGTGGGCGAAACGTAAAAGTGCTCTTCAGAATCACACCCGATGTTTCCACCGACACGCACGCTTATATTTCCACCGCTAAAAAGGATTCCAAATTCGGCATTCCTTTGGATGAGGGTATTTTGTACCCTTTAATTCAGTACGCCATCACATCTGACACCATCGACTTCTTAGGGTTTCACTTCCATGTCGGCTCACAACTTCTGAATACGCGTGCGCATTTAGGCGCGCTGGAAGTGATTTTAGCCTTGATGCTTGAAACCAAGAAGCGATTCGGGTATGATGTAAGGGATTTCAATATGGGCGGCGGCTTCGGCATCAAATACACCGATCAAGACATGCCCTTGTCTCTCTCGGAATTTGTCGACCCGATCATGTCGCGTTTGGAGGCGTTTTGTGCTTCAAACGGTTTGATTCGTCCACATGTTTCCATGGAGCCAGGCCGTTTTATCGTGGGCGATGCGGGGCTTCAGCTTTATACTGTAGGGAACATCAAAGAAATTCCAGAAGTGAAAACCTATGTTTCTGTGGACGGCGGTATGACTGACAATCTTAGACCAGGACTTTACGGTGCTAGATACGATGCTGTGCTTGCCAATAAAATGGATCAACCGAAAGTCAAAGAAGTTGCCATCAGCGGCAAGTGCTGTGAGTCTACCGACATTTTGATTCAGTCGGTCACACTCCCTAAACCTGAAACCGGCGATTTGCTTTGCGTTTTTTCCACAGGGTCTTATGGCTACGCCATGGCAAACAACTATAATAAAATACCGATTCCCGCAGTCGTGGTGATCAAGGATGGCGCACCACAGCTTGTTGTACGCCGTCAGACGTTCATGGATATGATTCAAAGAGAAATATGAGAACTGGAGGCAGCATGCTGATACAAGAGTTGATTGATGGCATATACGATGAAATCGTAGCAATCCGAAGGGACCTTCACCAACACCCGGAACTTGGGCAGGAAGAGTTTAGAACACAGCAGATTATTGAGGCGTTTCTTGAAAAGGAAGGCATTTTATTCGAACGGATTGCCGATACCGGCGTCCTCGGGCTCATACACGGACGTGGCCCTGGAAAGACGGTTGGCTTACGCGGCGATATCGATGCTCTGCCGATTCAAGAAGAAATCGATTTGCCGTTTAAATCCATCTTTGACGGGAAAATGCACGCCTGCGGGCACGACGCACACACGGCGATCCTTCTGGGTGCCGCTAAAATACTAAACGCTATCCGCGACACATTTACAGGAACCGTCAAGCTGTTCTTCCAGCCTGCCGAAGAAACGATTGGCGGCGCCAAGCGTATGGTGGAAGCAGGCTGTATGGAAAATCCAAAAGTGGATCATGTTATAGGCCTACATGTGTTTCCTAGGCTGCCTGCGGGAACCATCGAAGTCAAATATGACAAGATGAACGCTTCAACAGACTCTGTGAAAATCGAGATCGAAGGCAAATCTGGCCACGGTGCTTATCCACATGACAGCATCGATGCTATCGTTATCGCTGCACATGTGATTACAGCACTTCAGACACTGGTGAGCCGCACAATCTCACCCGTTGAATCGGTTGTGCTTTCTCTTGGAACGATCAAAGGTGGCGTCAAAGGCAATGTGATCGCCGATCACGTTTCCATAAAAGGGACGCTGCGTACACTGGATGAGGATCAACGAAAGCTTGCCAAACAGACGATCGAGCAAATCGTCACTAAGACAGCAGAAGCCTTGGGTGGCGCTGGTACCGTTTCTTTTCAGGAGGGCTACCGCGCGCTTGTGAACGATGATGAAGTCGTCAGAGTGATCGAAACCACCGGCAGAAGGCTGCTTGGCGATGCAAACGTATTCGTCGCCAAAACCCCAAGTCTAGGGGCTGAGGACTTTTCATTTTTCCTGGAAAAAGCGACAGGCGCTTTTTACAACATCGGCTGTGGCAACGAAGCCAAAGGCTTTGTGTATAAAGGGCATCATCCGAAATTCGCTGTGGATGAGCATGCACTAAAAGTAGGGATGCTTATGCAAGTTGAGGCGACTTTGGCGTTGCTTGAGTGAGTTGGGTAGTCAGTCTTTTTGACTCAGTTTTGATAGAAAAAAACGGATTTCTAAGAGATATCCGTTTTTTGTTTTTTGTTTTTCACTTTTGAGTCTGACTCTATAGGAAAATTTCGATAAAAATTTATAATTGTATATTGACCACATATTATGGGTATATGCTACTGTATATACAGCTAAATATACATAGATTAAATATCCTAAAGGGGGATTGGATGAAAATGAAAAAATTATCCAATTTGGATAAGGACCAGCTAATGGAGATCATATGTATATTGACAGAAATCGTTCAACAAGGGCTTGATTTTAGCAGCGTCATAACACTAATCACAGAAAGGGCACAAGCGCTTACAAACGCAGATGGCGCTGTCATAGAACTTGTTGAAGACAGTGACTTGGTTTATCGTGCCACTTCCGGAATGGCAGAAAAGCAGCTTGGGCTTCGCATGAGCATTGATTCTAGTCTATCAGGCCTCAGCTATAAGACCGGCGAATCTTTTTTATGTATTGACTCTGAAACCGACAATCGCGTAGATCGAGATGCATGCAGAGTAGTCGGTTTAAGATCGATGGCCATCGTTCCTCTGATTCACGATGGTTCTCCTGTAGGCGTTTTGAAAGTTTTCTCTTCAAAAGTTTCAATGTTTGGTCAGCAAACAATCGATTTGCTTGAGCTTATGTCAGGTGTAATTGCGTCATCCATGGTCAATGCAGCAAAATACGAGTCAGATGAACTATTCTACCGTGCGACCTACGACCCACTCACAGGTGTTGCTAATCGATCGCTGTTCTATGACCGCCTAAGACAGAGGTGTTCACAAGCAAAACGAACGTTAGAGCAATTCGGTGTTGTTTCAGTTGATGTGGACGGATTAAAAATCATCAATGACACTTTGGGGCATCGTGCGGGTGATGAAGTCCTTATGGAAGTGGCTCATCGAATGCAAAGTATCGTTCGCGAAGCTGATACAGTCGCGCGACTAGGTGGTGATGAGTTCGGAATCATCATTTATAAAATTGAAAGTCCTGAGAATGCGCAACAGTTAATTCAACGCCTAAAAGAAATGATAAGCAAACCATTCCGCTTTGATAACCATGATATTGTCTTAAGCGTAAGTGCAGGTTTTGCACTATTTGACGAATCATGCACCGAAATAGCTGATCTCCTTGATTTCGCCGACAAATCCATGTATACCGAGAAAGTTCAACACCGCAAAATGCTTTCACATTTATGTTGAGTCGTCTTTGAGCTGACACTAGATTATTATTTTAACACAATATGAAACCGGAGGATTTAACATCTTCCGGTTTTATATTTTCTTTATTCAGTTAATATTGACCAACAAGAAGGCATCTGTAATAGATCATAAGAATAAAATAACATAAAAATGGAATCCAAGAAAATTTAGTAGCCACAACCCTTAATCTATCCCTGTTTTGCCATATAGCAATCAAAAGCAAAGGAACAAGGAGAAGTTTGACCAAAGGAAACGCATAAGTGCCAATCATGCTCGCCATGATAGGATTCGCCTCCTCAAAGCCTTTCTCCAGAAAGTCCAACGTTAGAAAATAGTCAACTATATTAAATGAACCCGTTCCAACCAAATGCCAGAACAACAATTTGGTTTGTTCTATCGACATATCCATCACTCCAAACAAAAAACTGACATTCTAAGCCAGTTATGTTGCTGCGTCTTAATCGTTTAGGCTTCCATATTTAACAGATGGTTTAGCACGCAAAATGTCTCATTCGTTATTAGATTTATACCCGCCAAGATCGTTTTATAACCATCATGGTGTGTCAACTTCACTTTTGGTGTCTGACAC
>DMYC01000174.1 GCA_003482695.1 Clostridiales bacterium UBA8960 | reverse complement strand
ACACCCGAATCTCCGCCGATGCCTATGATCGTGGCGTGTTCCTTTTTCTTATAAACGCGATTCGACTTAATGCCATACTTATAAAGAATGTAGACGACAAACATCAAAACACCTTCAAACGTCGTAAACAGAAGGTTTTTTATGTGAACATCCTCGATAAATGGTGTAAAAACAAACGTAACCAAATACATAAGTGAGAATAACGCACTTAATGCATAAGCGATCTTCACGCGATCCAGCAAACTGATAAACAAAACAGAACACAGGACGAAACTCCAAACAAACCAATTCTCTGAAGGCGGCACCAGTATGACGAAAACAGAATAAATCACCGCAAGAAAATTATGGAACAAGTCTTTATTGACTTTTTCATACATTAAGAATCGGGCATATATAACAAGCACAGCCAAGTAAGCTATATAGAGCTTAAAGGTTCCCATGGGAAGTGCAAGATCGAAAAGCAAGCTCTGTTGCGGATTAAAATATACCATTTGAATATAGCTTCTTTGCAATAAAAACGGTGCTGAAATAAACCCAACCGTCACAAAAAACGTACCAATAAATCGAAGGATTACCATCGTCTTATCGCGCTGTATATTACGATACAAATAAACGATTGCAAGTGGAATCGCAAACAACATAGGTATTTTGACACTAAAACCCAAAGCAAGGCTGATGGCCATGTAATTGAAGTTGCGTTTTTGAAGGTAATATAAGGAAACCAACATGAAAAAAACGGCAATCAAGTCAAGATGGCCAAGATAATAAGACGCATAAACAACGACAGGCGATAGAAAATAAAAATAAAGCACTTTGAATCGCTTGTTCGGAAACATTTTGTCAACAATCCAAAAACAGCCCAAATCTGCTGCGAGAATAGGTATGCAAAAAAGTAGGTTTGCAGCATACTTTGGTAGAAAATCAAATAAACTCAAAGGCATCTGTACGATTTTGTAAAGATAAAGCATTAATGCAGGATATGGAAAAGCACTTAAGTTATGGTTCGCAAAATATACGGACCAAGGTGAACTCTGAAACGTAAATTCACTGACAAAATCGAAAATGCCCTTCACCTGAGTCTGATCAATAAAAAAGACACCAATGATTAGTTTTATGACGATCGCGGAAACGAATAATATTAGGGTGGCATTTTTATGATGGTTTGGATTGATCGCGCGGACGTTTTTAATCATGTTACTCCCTCTTATCTCTTAATTCTTAAACACTTTATTATATCATAAAAAAGCAAACTCATCCAATTGATGAGCCTGCCGATTATTAACCTTCTGAAATGTGCACCAATCCTTGATCGATGATTTGCTTAACATGCTCATCATCCAAAGCATAGTACACAACTTTTCCATCTTTTCTATTTCTAACCAATCTTGCCTGCTTAAGTGTTCTCAGTTGATGTGAAATGGCGCTCTGCGTCATGCCAAGCAAATGGGCGATGTCACACACACACATTTCACCAACAGATAACGATGAAAGTATTTTGATGCGTGTAGGATCGCCAAATACCTTAAAGAACTCTGCCAAATGCGTTAAGTCATCATACTCAGGCATGGCGTTTCTGGCTTTTTCGACCATTTCTTCATGAATGATGTTACAGTCACACCGGTCCTCGTTCAATTTTTGAAATGACATGTTAATCTCCTATTTTCTTATCTTTTTAATAACTTAAACTGTGAATATGAAAAGAATCCTAACCCTAACCAAATCAGTGAAAATGCAATCAATGATCCAATATCAAACGGTTCACCAAATACAAAAATACCAAGCATCAAAGCAATCGTCGGTGAAATGTACTGTAAAAATCCGACGACATTAAGTGGAAGCTTCTTCGTGCTCTCTGCATACATGAGAAGAGGTGTCGCCGTGACGATACCACTTAAAGAAATTAAAATCCAAAAGCTGTTGGGTAAATTCCCTGTTATACCATTCCCGCCAAACTCCATAATCCCCATATATATCAGCGATGGAATGCCTATAATGAGTGTCTCAAAGCCCAACCCCGTCAAAGAGTCCAAATTTGATTTCTTCTTTAGAAGGCCATATGAACCAAAACAGACAGCCAGCACCAATGCGACGATGGGCAACTTACCGTAAAGCACTGTTTTAACCAGTACGCCAAGTGTGGCTAAACCGATTCCAATCTTTTGATATCGATTCAAACGTTCTTTATAAAAGATAAAACCAAACAAAGTCAAAACCAAAGGGTTGATATAATACCCGAGGCTTGTCTCTATCACAAAATTGTTATTGACTCCCCAAATATATAATAGCCAGTTCACAGATATGAGAATGGACGGTAACACAATGCGTTTCCACTCTCGCTTCGATTTTAATGCCTTCATCAAAATGGGTGTTTTCTTAAAAATGACAAGGATCAAAGTAATAAAAACAAAAGACCATACGACACGCTGAGCAAAAATCTGATAGGGTGTGATCGCATTGACCAGTTTCCAATAGAGCGGTAAAAGTCCCCACATCGTAAACGCGGACGCGCCATAAACCAGTCCGATGACATAATTTTTTCTATCCAAGTGCCCTCCTATTTAAGGATTACCATCGCATAATATTCGTCGTAAGTAAGCCCGGATGTTTTAACTTTTGTGGCCAATTCCACACCTAGATATCTGAAATGCCACGGTTCGTACATATATCCAGTCAAGTGCTCTTTCCCTTTAGGATATCTCAATATAAACCCATATAAATGTGCATTCTCTATAAGCCACTTAAATTCTTCGGTGTTTTCAAACGCTTGTGACACATCGTTGATATCTATCGCAAGGCCAGTTTCGTGTTCAGAATGACCTGGCCTTGCAGAAAATCGGTCTGCAGCTTCTTTACCATTATTTGCAACATACTTATTATAGAGATTGGCTTGGAAATCACTAGATCGATAAGCCGATATAATGCGTAGACTTAAATTCTTTTCTTTTGCCGAATCAACCATAAGCATAAACGCATCTAGGGCATTTTGCTTCAGTTTATATGCCTTTCCATCGTTCACATGATAAGACTCTGGTACTGAAACTAAATTGCCAGGCGTGAAATCACTCGAAAGTTGATAGTATTTGTTGCAAAGCACATCAAGCGCATCAGGATTCCCGATTTTTTCAATGTAATGATAAAACGGAAAATCCAAATTCATGTTGACAGCTAGAACGACTTCGCGTTCATCTAGGGATTGGTTTGCCGCCGAATAATCCACATATCGATAATCATATCGTTGAATGTAAAAAGAGACTTTGTTAAACGCTTTTTTACTTTTTTCAGTAGTGGGTTCCGTCTTAGGTTCAGTCGAAACTTCAGTTGAGACTTCAGTTGTGTTTTCTGTCGTGATTTCAGTTGTTGCTTCTGTCGTCTCTTCTTCACTTGTGGTTTCCTCAGCCGTTACATCCTCCCCACTCGGACTTGTGGTACCGGATTCAGTAAGGGATTCGGTCGTCGCGATAACCACGTCGCGAGAATCCGGTTTTAAAACGCCAATGAGGGTCATAGACAATTTGACCACTACAAAAAACAAAACAAGTATAAAAAAGATGATGACCATACGTCTATAAAAATGCTTTGAATGTATGAAAG
>DMYC01000378.1 GCA_003482695.1 Clostridiales bacterium UBA8960 | reverse complement strand
CGATCAACTCGACTTCTGGATAATTTTCGCTAATCGCTTTAGCAATCTTCTGAAGCAAAATCGTCTTTCCGGATTTTGGAGGGGCGACAATTAAACCACGCTGTCCTTTTCCGATCGGAGATACGATACCAATAATCCGCATGGCATGATCTGAACGGTTCCCAGAAAGTCTAAATCTCTCTTGAGGGTACATAGGCGTGAGGTCGTCGAATTTTGGCCTTTTGTAGTTCGACTCTGGTTTTAGTCCATTGATGGATTTAACGTAAAGCAACGCTCTAAAACGCTCACCTGCATTCGGTTCTCTCGTTGCGCCCAATATTTTATCGCCAGTACGCATGGAAAATTTTCTGATTTGAGAAGGCGATACATAGACATCTTGCTCGCTGGATAAAAAGTTCTCGAAACGCAAGAATCCGTAGCCTTGCTCAATAATCTCAAGTACACCTTCGACATCTTGAGTCCCCTGCTGAAACCTCGCAGGCTTTTTTTGCACTTCTTCATATACCATCCCCGTTTCCATCAAAGTGACTTCTTCTGTTTCATCAGCCTCTTCAACTTCTTCGACGTCATCATTATCCAGATGGACTTCAATTTCAGAAACAAATGGGTCTTCTTCAATGGATTTCGACTCAAGGTTTCCATTGACGATCAGATCGATCAATGCGTCTTTTTTGTACTTGGATAGCTCGGTAAAGCCCATCGCCAAAGCGATTTCTCTTAAGTCCGACACTTTTTTCTTTTGAAGATTGAGTATATCCATCCGGTCCTCCAACCTATATATCACATTCTAACTTTTTATGATATAGTCTAATATATAGCCTAACATACTTTTAGGCGCATATCAAATAGTGGAGTAGATATATGATTAAAAAATGTTCAATCTTAGCGATCCTATTTCTAGTGATCGTGCTTACGGGAAAAGGCGTTTCACATGCAAATCCACATATGGGTGGAGAAAGAACGTCTGCAAAGGTCTATCTATCGAACCAGGAAATCGCTTTTGAAAAGACGCCATTTTTGTTGGGTGGCGAAGTCATGGTCTCTGCACGACTATTTTTCGAAAAAATTGGCGCTCAGGTTTTGTGGATTGAGTCGACAGGAGAGATTATCGCCTATCGAGACAACCTCTTCCTTAAGTTCAAGCCGCATACGAAAAATGCCTTTGTGAATGGACAAGTTAAAAGGATGCCTGTACACGCCGTGATTTACGACGGTGATCTATTTATATCGGCGTCATTTGCGGCAAAAACGCTCGAGATGAACCACACAAGTGACCTTTCATCAAGGTCCGTATCCATTGACCATCGGGAAAACATCCTTGAGTATCAACAGTTCGGTTATCGTCATTTTAAAAGGGCGAGCATAGCAAACTGGGGGATCAGTTTTTATATTCCTGAGTACTGGAAAAAATCAGAAACTGAAAACAACAAATTTGAAACAGATGACATGTTTGAACCCTATACATTAACCGCGAATTATCATCCACTGAGTCAGCCATTCACACGCTCCTTGTTAAGGGAAAACCTCATCGCCGAATTAGAGCAGCAACATGGCGCATCTTTCCAGTTGATTTCAAGCAGCACAGTAAGGCTTGGTGAGTACTTGTCAGATGTTGTGACATATGATATTGAATCGGCCGATGGAATGAAGCACTACATTTTATACGTGTTTTTCGAACAAGCAAATGGCTACACCTTACTTGGAGAGTACCGCTCCGTCGATGCTTATTTGGAAAGCAAGGAAATATTTGATTTAATTGCCGGTACGTTCAGCATCACAAAACTTTCCATCAACGAACAACTTGAGCACTATACAGAACTTGGCAGTTTCCACTCGCTTGGTATTGATTTTAGAAAGACCATTTTCTCGAATATGCCCGTCAACAATCAGTTTGCGTTTACCGGGACCATCAGCAATTCGGACATGGTCAAAGGTTTTCACGTTGTCGTTTCAAAAGAAGGCGAGCAAGTCAGCTATTATGCGCCTGTAATAGATGGTGCGTTTAACACGCGTATATTCACGCCATTTGGACTTGGCAAGCACAACATCACAGTTGTACTAGATCGCATCGAAGACGAAGAAAACGCTAGTTTAGTCACGCCGCCAATTGAAGCTGAATCTATAAATCAGGATGAAATCGATCTTCCATTTGATGTTTTGCTCGACAAACTCGTCTTGGAAACGTTGAGATTGGATGTCAATTTAAGCACGATTGACAACATCATGAAGTTTAGCGTCTTAAACATATCTGCAGATCAGATAAGATATGTATTGCCTACAGAATATATAAACTACGATTATGATGCACTTTATAATATTTCCAACACATTGACATTTAGACTGACCAATCAAGCCGCTAAATCGAAAGCCTTATATGATTGGATTTTAGGCAATTACATTTATACGGAAACACTCAGAGATGGCAAGATTATGTCCGTTCGGGAACTCATCGACCAAACGCGCGCAAATAGCATTGAACTTTGCATGTTATATACAGGATTTCTCAGATCCATCGATATTCCTGCCAGAATCGTAAAAGGCATAGCACTGGATAGCACCGAGTACTGGGTTGAATCCTTCATCAACGGACGATGGTATGTTTCAGATATCGTAAGGGATGTTGCTGAAAAAAATGAAATCTCCGAGTATTTCAACAAAAATCAAAACCTTCATTATGAAGATTATGCGATTATCGAGTACCTGTCATACTAAACAAAAAGGCGTTCACTTTTATAGTGAACGCCTTTCATAATTCTATAGACCTAAGATGACTCGCGCCTCGTCTGGCGTCGCAACTTCTCGACCCATTTCCTTTGAGATGCGAACGATTCTTTCTACTAATTCAGCGTTGGATTTTGCCAATCGACCTTTGCTGTAATACACATTGTCTTCGAAGCCAACACGCACGTGCCCACCCAACAAAATGCCCATGACGGCAAGCGGCAGTTCACTTCTTCCAATACCCGCGATCGTCCAAGTCCAATCGGATGGCAACTGCCTTACCATAAACATCAAATCTTCAGGTGTTCCAGGACATGCCCCAGGCACACCTAAGACAAAATCAACGTGAAGAGGTGGTTTTACCAAACCCTTCTTAACTAAAGCTTTGGCATTTTCTATCATGCCGCGTTCGAACACTTCAATTTCTGGTTTGACACCCATTTCCAGCATGCTTTTAGCGAACTTCTCGATATATTCTTCAGAATTCATGAATACATCAGGCCCAAAATTGCAAGTTCCACAACTGAGTGTTGCCATCTCTGGCTTGAGCGCGACAGGTTGTAACCTTTGCTCAGGTGTATGCCATACAGCGCCACCTGTAGATGGTTGAAAAATAATGTTGCATTTTGAAGCGATTTTATCTTTAATTTCTTTATACACTTCAGCGTCTTGTGTCGGACTTCCTTCTGCATCTCTGGCGTGCACATGTACAATCGATGCACCTGCCAAGTAGCATTCATAGGCTGCATCGGCAATCTCGTCTGGCGTCAAAGGCAAGTTAGGTTGTTGAGCTCTTGTGACCTCAGCACCTGTTAAGGCAGCTGTGATAATCAATTTTTCCATTATGCCCTCCACTCTACTTTCTCTGTTTGTTCTTTGGAACGACACACGTTCCCACCGCTCTACAAACGACGATTGGTTCATCTAGGACATCACAAGCTGATTCGCTTAAGTCCGGTCTCGGAATAATCACTTTTCGAGCTTCAAAAACCATCTTTCTAGACGAGTTGCCTGTGTGCGTAATTTCACCGACCGCTTCAATATAATCTCCAGCGTAAACCGGTGCCAAAAACTCTACTTTCTCATATGCGGCAAATAAACCTTCATCGCCATCATGCCTAATAAGTAGTTCTGTTGCCACATCTCCGAAAAGATTCAGCATTTTTGCGCCATCCACCAAGTTCCCGCCATAATGTGCGTCATGCATACTCATGCGCATCCTAACCATTGCTTTTTCAGACATATAATCCCTCCTGTTTAGTTTCCCTCAATCCTATTTTAGTTTAGGAAACGTAGGAGGTCAATAGAACACTACTTGACACTGTACTCTTTTGACGCTTTTATGAAGTCTCTGAACAGTGGATGGGCATGTGTTGGCCTTGATTTAAACTCAGGATGAAACTGAACCGCTAAAAACCAAGGGTGATTTGGCACTTCGATAATCTCGACCAAACGCTCATCAGGTGAAAGTCCGCTTAAAATAAAACCGCTATTTAGGAACAATTCTCTATAGGCATTATTAAATTCATATCGATGACGGTGTCTTTCATATATGAGCGCTTCGCCATAAGCTTTTTGTGCCAAAGACCCTGGCATAAGCTTGCATGGATATAACCCCAACCTCATCGTACCACCCATATCCTCAACATCGTGTTGTTCGAGCATGAGATCTATAACGGGATTCTGAGTCAATCCATTAAGTTCGGAACTATGTGCATCCACGAGTCCCAAGATGTTTCTTGCGTATTCCACGACTGCCATCTGCATGCCGAGACAAACGCCAAAGAAAGGGATGTTGTTTTCTCTTGCATACTGTGTGGCTAAAATTTTGCCTTCAACGCCTCTAAATCCAAATCCACCCGGCACGAGCACACCATCACACCCCTCCAGGATTTCTTTGACATTATGCGCTTCGATTTTTTCTGAATGAATCCATTTGATATCCACGGCAACGCCATTTGCGATACCTGCATGCTTAAGCGCTTCTGCCACAGAAAGATATGCATCTCTTAACTCGACATACTTGCCAACCAATGCGATTTTCACCGATTGACTTAAATTCTTTTCAATATCGACGATGCGTTCCCAGTCAGACAAGTTGGGTTTAATAAGCGGCATTTTGAAAAATTCGCAAACCTTGTCTGCCAACCCCTCTTTTTCCAGTGTCAATGGCACCGAATAAAGCGAATCCGCATCGAGGTTTTGGATTACGTTCTTCGTCGGGACACTACAGAAAAGACCGATCTTCTCTTTCATCTCATCAGAAATTTCCTTTTCTGTCCTACAGACGATTAGATCCGGTTGAATGCCGATTTCTCTTAACTCCTTGACTGAATGCTGTGTTGGTTTTGTCTTTATCTCTCCCGCTTTTGCAAGATAAGGGAGCAATGTAAGGTGAATGTACATGACGTTCTCAGCACCGATATCGTATTTCATTTGACGGATGGCTTCCAGAAATGGCAAAGACTCAATATCGCCAACAGTGCCTCCAATTTCAGTAATGACAAAATCGGCTGAGATCTCTTTAGCCGAACGCATCAAACGGTCTTTGATCTCATTTGTTATATGTGGAATGACTTGTATCGTCGCCCCTAAATAGTCCCCTTTTCTTTCTTTAGTAAGCACAGACCAGTATATTTTTCCTGTCGTAACATTGCTGCTTTTAGATAAGTTAATATCGATAAAACGCTCATAATGCCCCAAATCCAAATCCGTCTCCGCGCCATCATCGGTTACAAACACTTCCCCATGTTGATAAGGGCTCATCGTACCTGGATCGACGTTGATGTAGGGATCAAATTTTTGAATCGCGACTTTCAATCCTCTTGCTTTAAGCAGTTGTCCTAAAGATGCTGCTGTAATCCCTTTTCCCAATGATGACACAACGCCACCTGTCACAAAAATATACTTCGTACCCATGATAAGCTCCTTTCGCTCAAATAACGGCAAATCTTTTCCCAAAACCATAAAAAAAAGAGTGAGAAAGTCCCGAGTAGGATGACTAATCACTCTTGTTCCTAAGGCTCAAGTAGCCACCCCTACGGGTGTCACTATACCGATTCAGTTAACAATACTAAGATAGTATATCCACTCTCTTAGGTCGTGTCAACAGATTATTGAGCCTGAACTGTAATTTTTATAACTTCAAAAATGGATTCTGCAATGGCTTTGCCTTCTATATACAAAACATTGCCCGCTTTATAGTTTGTGGCCTTGTATTGGCTGCCTACAGGGAATGTAACCGTTCTCATTCGACTGTTTTCATCCACGACGAGCATAATGTTTGAGGACTCTATGACTTGTGAGACTGTGACTTTAATGCCCGTAGGTTCAGTGATGATCTTTCTGCCAAGTTGCACAGTCGTAACCCCACCGATTCCGATCGTAACCGTCACTTCTTGATCGAGTCTCAAATCATAAATCGTCAAAGTGTTGTCGCCATTTTCATTGAGCAACTTCACTCTTGATGAGAACACATGTGATTCGCTTTTGCCTGTTGATAAGTTCATCGTGATTTCTGGTGTTTTCTTGATGTGGATGCCACCAATCGTTCCAACCACAGTCTTGGCTTGACCGATATAGTCAAGTCGCGTCACGATGCCGAATTTTGTCGTCACTTTGACAATATCGCCCTTCTTAAACCCTTGTGTCGCATTTGCATAAACGACATTTTTATCCAGCGTCCCAGAATAGATATTTCCCGATTCCTGTGTGATGCTGATGGTACCAGGATTAGTCATATTAAGATCCGCATCTAGAATGCCGTAAAATTCGTAAAGACTTGAATAGGCGATAATGCGCTTTGCATCGAATCCGTCATATAAGACGATGAGTTTGAACCCCGGTGCAAGTTTAGTTGCCAAAGACGGCACACCATCGATGGTGACGACGGTATCATCATACACGTTCTTAAAATCGAAAGCCCCTGAAGCTGTCTGAATTTTAAGCGATCGTCTATTTTGAGTGGTGCCAATAAAATCCGTTAAAAGCACAAAACCACCTTCAACTTGACTGAGTTCTTTTTCAAGTGCAGCGATCGTCACTTCGCCATTTCTTAAGGTCAACTCAATTTTCGCACCCAATGTAATGCGATTGAAAGATGCCTTTTGACCACCTGCAGTAACCACCGCTTCTGTTAAGACAAATGATTCCGTCTTATTTGACGCATTTGTGACCGATATGGTCATGAGCGCGTCGTTGACTGCACTCACTGTGCCTGAAAAAATCTTCTCTGCGGCAATAACAACTGGTTCATTGGTTGTTTCAGTTGTCGCCTGTGGAACCACAGGGTTTTGAATGAGCGCTTTATATAGGCCATCTACTAAAATCGCCATGGTTGCTCTGTTAATGGTCGCATTCGGGTTGAACTTGCCTTCCGAATCGCCCTTGTTAGATATGATGCCATATTCAATCAACAAATTGACATACTTGATCGCGATCAATGATATCTCTGCCGAGTCCTTGTAACTGAGCAATATGATTTTGTTGAGATTTTCTTGTTTGTATTGGTTAAGTGCTTTTGCCACCATCACGATCGCGTTGACTTTTTTTACATTTGTCAGTGTCGATCCACTGATGAACACCTTGATTTCGTCCAAGGTTAAAATATTTTGTTCAAGTGCATATGCAAGTGCCGGATAAACATCCGAACCATATGGTGCCAACATCGGCGGTATGTTGAGTGCTTTTAAACTGGCTTCATGTTTAGCAGTAATCGTTACGACTTGAGCGTCATTGATGAGACCAGCTGCCTTGATGGCTCTGTAAATGGATACGACCACCTCAAGATTTGTAACGACTGAATCAGGTTTAAAAGTGTTGTCTGAAAATAAAGGCACGATTCCTTCTTTGACGACCGAATTAATCTGACTGTTTGCCCAATGTGATGAAGGCACATCTGTTGCCGCAAAAGCAACTGCCGTATTGCCCATGATCATGATGCACAAAAGCAAAACAAGTACCCTTCCGATGATCGTGTTCGATTTTCTTTGCATAGTTATCCTCCGTATCTTTGCCTGTATTCTATGAACATTATAACATGACCCTGATAAATCCTTTATTAAATTTATTTTACTCGATTTAAATCAAGTGTAACTCGAACGTACTTTTATGATAAAATAAAGAATAATACTATTAGAAGAGGTAAAAATGCCAATTTATAAGTACGGTGAACTAAATATAAACTATACGCGCAAAGGGAACGGCATACCACTCGTTTTTCTACACGGTTGGGGTGCGGATCTTGAAAGCTTTAAAGTGCTTACTCAGGACCTAGAAAAGAATTACGAAGTGATTGCGATCGATTTTCCAGGCTTCGGTTTGTCAGATGAACCACCTGTCCCTTGGTCTTTGGAAGATTATACTCTGATGACGCAAATGTTCATAAAGGAAATCGGCATCGTAAATCCCACACTTATAGGCCATTCTTTTGGAGGAAGGGTTTCCATTAAACTCAGTCAAAAGCTTGAACTTAACAAAGTCATATTGATCAATAGCGCAGGTATCAAACCCTCGAGAAAACAGTCTTACTACTTCCGAGTTTACGGCTATAAGTTTTTTAGGACGATGGCAGCGTTGCCACTTCTAAAATGGATTTTGCGTGAACCTTTGGAAGCTTACAGAGAGATTTATTCCAGCTCTGACTACAAGCAGGCTTCAGCGATCATGAAGCAGGTCCTTTCTAAAGTGGTCAATGAGGATTTGAGGCACATCCTCCGCGAGATTAAGGTCCCTGTCTTATTGATTTGGGGAGATAAGGATACCTCGACGCCGATCGAAGATGCAAGATTGATGGAAGGGTTGATTCCAGATGCAGGACTCGTCGTATACGAGGGCGCTGGCCACTTTTCCTATCTGGAGCACCCCGAAAAAACGATCAGCATCATCAAAACGTTTGTTGGAGGATTGTAAATGTTGATTAATCTATTAGGAATTTGTCTCGTTGGCGTTTTGATTTTTATGAAGAATTTTTCCGACGTTCATAAGTTTCAACTCTTCGGATACTACATGAATCAATATTTGGATTCAGTTGGAAAATCCAAAAGCAAGTGGATTAAACCACATGACACCTTATATTTTCTGGGTGTTGTCCTCGTTTTTTTAGTAAACGTATGGCCAATCAAGCTTTTGGGGATTGGCTTCTTGATCGTCACCTTGTTTTTCAATCGCCTGATCATCAAAGCTTACCCAGCTAAGAAAAAATGCGTTTATACGCCAAGAGTCAAGCGTATGCTGACTACAGCCGCACTTTTACTCATCGCCATCATCGGCGTGGCGTCGTTCTCATTCTCATTCACCTATGCCATTATAAGTGTGCTTTTGTATCCACTGAGTTTCATCATGATCGTTTTGGCGAATACCCTAAATAAACCTATAGAAAACGCGATAAATAATTACTACTACAAAGATGCACAAAAATGTCTCGCAAAAAATCCAAATTTGATTGTCATCGGTATAACAGGCAGTTATGGCAAGACCAGCACGAAGAATGTCCTATATACGATGCTTTCAAAAGATTTCAATGTCTTGATGACACCAGAGAGCTTCAACACTAAAATGGGGCTTACCCGTACGATTCGCGAACATTTAAAACCGACTCATCAGATTTTAATCGCTGAAATGGGGGCAAAGGAAGTTGGCGACATCAAAGAGCTTTGTGAATTTGTGAGCCCGAAATATGGCGTCATCACTTCGATTGGTCCTCAGCATCTCGATACGTTCAAGACATTTGAAAACATCGTTTCCACTAAAGGTGAACTCTTCAGATATTTACAACCTGGTGGTGTGGCCTTTGTCAACACAGATGATGTAAATGTGAGCAACATCAAACTCCGGGAGGACGTCACTGCGGTCAAGTATTCTGTGAACGACAACCTCGAGCTGTCTCCTGACTATTACATCGAAGCGACGACCATCGGAAACACGGGGTCTAGTTTTACTTTGGTCCAAAGAAAGACAGGAAAAAAAATAAGGCTTAATACAAAGCTTCTCGGCAAACATAATTTATCAAACGTGCTCGCCGGGTTATCAATTGCACTGACCCTTGGCGTTTCATTTGAGCGCCTAAGCGTCATGACTGGCGATCTACGACCAGTGGAGCATAGACTATCCACACGTCGAGTGAATGACACATACACGATATTAGATGACGCATTCAATTCGAACCCAGTCGGTTCAAAAATGGCACTTGAAGTCCTCAAACAGTTTGAAGGCAACAAAAAAATCATCATCACCCCTGGTATGGTCGAGCTTGGCGATCAGTTTTATGCGCTAAACAAACAGTTTGGGGAACATATCGCCGATGCCTGTGATTTTGTCATCCTAATCGGCAAAAAACAGACGTCGCCGATACAAGATGGCTTGGCTGAAAAGCACTATCCTGAGAAGCAGATTTTTATTGCCGGCAACATTATGGAAGGCTTTAAAAAACTATATGAAATCGTCTCTTTTAACGATGTGGTTTTAATCGAAAACGACTTACCTGACACTTATAACGAATAGGAAGGAGAAATCATATGATTCATATTGGCGTGTTTTTTGGCGGAACAAGTGTTGAACATGAAGTCTCCATCATCACTGCACAGCAAGCGATTGCACAGCTCAGGAGTATGACCGATTACAAGGTGGTCCCTATTTACATCTCTAAAGACAACCGCTGGTATACTGGCGATTACCTGTTAGAAGTAGAGCACTTTAAAGATCTGAAGAAAGTGGTTGAGCATTCCACTCGCGTCAGCCTCGTAAAAGGGAATCGCAATGCGTTCATGATATCGGATCCAGTCAAGAGATTCAGCGACCCACTAGTGGGTACGATTGACATCGCTTTTCCCATCATCCATGGTACTGGTGGCGAAGATGGCAGTTTACAAGGGTTCTTAGAGCATCTCGACATTCCTTACGTGGGTTGCAATGTTCTTGCCGCATCACTCACGATGGACAAGATCGCCTCTAAATTGTTTCTTCAAAGTTCTGGCATACGCGTTGTTGAAGGGGAATGGTTTTATACCCATCATTGGCTTAGTTTTGCGAACGACATCATAGAGGACATCGAGCGTAAACTCAAGTATCCTATGATCGTCAAACCGGCAGATATCGGCTCTAGCGTCGGTGTTAAGCCCGCTAAAAATCGGTCTGAACTCATAGAGGCCATCGACTTCGCCCGACACTTCTCAAACCGGGTTCTCGTGGAACGTATGTTGGTGGGCATGAGAGAAATCAACATCTCCGTCGTTGGGGACAGCGAAAAACTTGAACTATCCGTTTGCGAAGAACCCATCACCTCAAGCGAGTTTTTAACATATGAAGATAAATATGTAAGCGGGGGACAGTCAAAAGGGATGTCTTCTGCTAAAAGGCAGATTCCAGCGAACATTACGCCAGAGCTCAAAAGAGAAATCGAACGCATGGCAGCAGAATCATTTATTGCCCTTGATTGTGCAGGGGTGACGAGAATCGACTTCATGATAGAAAAACATACCCAATTGCCATATATCAACGAGTTCAACACCGTACCTGGTTCACTTTCGTTCTATCTTTGGGAAGCGACGGGAAAACCTTTTGCTCAAATGCTTCAGGACATGATAGATGCCGCT
>DMYC01000121.1 GCA_003482695.1 Clostridiales bacterium UBA8960 | reverse complement strand
AAGCCATTAAGAAACTGATTGGACTGACACCAAAAACGGCGATCGTATTAAATGGCGATCAAGAAATTGAAATGCCTGTTGAAGAAATTGAAATTGGCGATATCGTTATCGCGAAACCTGGTAGTAAAATCGCAGTTGATGGCGTTATTGTCGATGGTTACTCATCAATTGATGAATCAATGCTCACTGGTGAAAGCATGCCAGTCGATAAGAAAGTCAATGATTCAGTATATGGTGCAAGTATTAATAAAACGGGTATGATCAAATACAAAGCGACTAAAGTTGGCGATGAAACCGCTCTTGCTCAGATTATTAAACTAGTTGAACAAGCACAAGGGAGTAAAGCACCTATCGCGAGAATGGCAGATATTATTTCTGGTTATTTTGTACCTGTCGTATTTGTTTTTGCTGTTTTAGCTGCACTCGCTTGGTATTTATCTGGACAAGATATCATATTCACTTTAAAAGTATTTATAGCAATTCTTGTAATTGCATGTCCTTGCGCACTCGGGCTTGCAACACCTACGGCAATCATGGTTGGTACAGGAAAAGGCGCTGAATTAGGCGTGCTTGTAAAGAGTGGCGAAGCACTTGAGACAGCACATAAAATCGATACCATCATTTTCGACAAAACGGGTACACTAACAAAAGGTAAGCCAGAAGTCACAGATATTATTGCCTTTGATCCTTTTAGTTCTGATGATGTATTGAAAGTCGCTTACTCAGCCGAATATGGCAGTGAACATCCACTTGCACAATCCATCGTCAAAAAAGGTGTAAGTGCGAATCTTGAACGACTCAATATCGACGCTTTTGAAGAAATACCTGGGCATGGTTTAAAAGCAACTATATCTGGCCAGGAGGTTTATCTAGGCAATATCAAGTTAATGAAACTAGCAAATGTAGATTATGAGCAAAGTATGGAAGCCTTCAACAAATTAGCTGAAGAAGGAAAAACACCCATGTTCTTGGCGATTGACCAGAAACTTGCTGGTATCATTGGTGCAGCAGATGTTTTAAAAGAAAACAGTATCGCTGCTATTCAAAAGCTTCATAAAATGAATATCAAAACCCTGATGATTACTGGCGACCATGAAAAAACAGCAAGAGCAATAGCAAAAACTGTTGGTATTGATGATGTACTCGCTGAAGTACTCCCAAGCGATAAAGCGTCATCTGTAAAATCATTACAAGAGCAAGGTAGAACTGTTGCTATGGTTGGTGATGGTATAAATGACGCACCTGCACTTGCACAAGCAGATGTTGGGATCGCTATTGGATCAGGGACTGATGTTGCTATGGAATCTGCTGACATTGTTCTCATGAAAAGTGATTTGCTCGATGTTGTTAGTGCGATCGCATTAAGCCGAGCAACCATTAGAAATATTAAACAAAATTTATTTTGGGCTTTCATATATAACGTAATCGGTATACCTGTAGCGGCTGGTCTACTCTACTTGTTTGGTGGACCACTTCTCAATCCGGTAATTGCTGCAGCCGCGATGTCTTTAAGTTCAGTATCGGTATTAACTAATGCACTTAGGTTAAAAACATTTAAGTTATAAACTTTTCTAGAGGAGTATACAGATGAATGAAGAACATTGTTGCGATAGACAAACGCATCGAAGTGAGAAAGAAAAAAAAGGACTGCTAAACAGATGTAGCCGAATTGAAGGTCAGATTCGCGGGATTAAGGGCATGATCGAAAAAGATGTCTACTGTGATGACATTTTAAACCAAATCGCTGCCGCACAGTCCGCACTTAACGCACTTAGCCGCGTTGTGCTTGAGCGCCATATGAAAACATGCCTAATCGATCGCATTCAGTCTGGAGAAAATGAAGTCATCGATGAACTCATGATCACAATGGAAAAAATGATGAAAAAATAAAAAAAAGAAGAGCTTGCCCATAACGACCATGATGATGGTTAATGGATCAAGCTCTTTTTTTAATATTTTGCAGTTGACTCTCTTTCAATCAATTCTGTTGCAACGATATAATGGTTGACTGTATTTTCGATTCCCTCAAGTGAACGTATCAGCAGTTTTGCCGCATTATATCCAAGATCTTCAGCTTTGATATCCACGGATGTTAGAGCCGGTGTCTGATACTCGGATAGCGGAATGTTATTAAAACCCGTCACCTTTACCTTTAAATCGTGTTCACGAATATATCTTAAGACACCAAATCCTAAGAGGTCATCTGTCGTTACGATTGCATGCGGAACACGCGATTCACATATGTCCTTCATCGCCATGTAACCTTCATCTTCAGTGAAATCTTCCGTCTCTTTGATAATATCTTGAAATACGGTTAAATTACGCAGCTCCAAAGCGCGTTTATACCCTTCCAAACGGTCTTTTGAAAAAATATACTTTTGAGGGCCACCTATAAAGCCAATATCTTGACACCCTTTTTGAATAAGTGTGTTGACTAGGTTATAAGTCGCTTGAAAGTTATCATTGTCCACCCACATGATGTCGTGAATATTATAAGGCCTTCCTACGACAACAAATGGAAAAGACTCTTCATTCAAATAATCAATACATAAATCGTTCTCGTACGCAGTTAAGAGAATAATGCCATCCACCCATTTCGAGTTGACGAACTCGTGCACAAAATTCAGTTCATCTTCTGGGCTTGCCCCATAGTTGAACATGATTTTGTAATTTTTTTTCTGCGCATAAATACTAATGCCGCGCATAGCTTGAATAAAAAAGGGATTTTTGAATAAATTTTCATCTTGGTTCGGAATGATTAGACCGAGCGTTTTCGTAGAGGCATTGGCCAAGTTACGTGCGATTGCATTGGGTTTATATTTTAGGTCTTTCATTGCGGCGTACACGACTTGTTTGGTCGCATCGCTGATGCGAGGACTCTGTGATATAACCCTTGAAACCGTCGACGGCGAAACATTAGCGAGTTTTGCTACATCTTTTATTGTAATCGCCATTTATCATCACTTCCTTTAATTGATTCTAACACCTGTTTCAGTGCTGAAAAAGTGTATTGCAGCAACATCAAAACCAAATGAATGCACTTCATTTTCAGCGTAAGCAAAGTGGCCTGGTGTTGAAATGACTAACTCTGAATCGTTTTCTAAACGTACATATAAAATCTTCTCTTTACCAAGCATTTCAACCACATCGATTCTCGCCTTGAAAGTATCACCGAACTGGCCGCCACTTTCAAAGCGTTCAGGTCTAATGCCAACAGAAACGGGTTTTCCTTCGTAAGCTTTTAGTTTGATTGCATCTTCGTCACTTGGCGTGATGACGATCAACTCATGATTTGAAATGAACTTTCCATTTTTCATGACGCCTTCGACGATATTCATCGTCGGTGAACCAATAAATTTGGCTACAAATATATTTTCTGGCCTATTGTAAAACTCATCTGGTTTGCCTGCTTGTTGAATAATGCCATCATTCATTAAAACGATCTTAGACGCCATAGTCATCGCTTCAGTTTGATCATGTGTGACGTAGATGGATGTCGTTCCAAGCGCTTTGTGAAGTCTTACGAGTTCTACTCGCATGTGTTCACGCAACTTGGCATCCAAATTCGATAACGGCTCATCCATAAGGAATACGCTCGGCTTTCTAACCATGGCGCGTCCAAGTGCAACCCTTTGTCTTTGTCCGCCCGATATATCAGAAGGTTTTGAGTATAAATACTGCTTGATTTGAAGCAGTTCTGCAGCTTCCATGACGCGCTCATCAATAATTTTTTTACGCTCTTTTCTAANNTTCTCATCGATAATGAAAATGCCATATTATCATATACCGTCATGTGCGGATATAGTGCATAGGACTGAAAAACCATCGCAATATCTCTGTCTTTTGATGGCACTTTGTTCATGCGCTTACTATCAAAAAGCAAATCGCCTTCAGTAATGGAATTCAGACCGGCTATCATCCTAAGCAAAGTCGTTTTTCCACAGCCCGATGGTCCTAGTATAACACAAAAATCTTTATCTTCAATTTCCAAATCGATATTTTTAAGTGTGAATTCTTCACGGCCTTCATATTTCTTTCCAATATTTTTAAGTACAACGTTCATACTTGCCTCCTATTATATATTGATGTAATTATCCCTTAACCGATCCTTGTGACAAACCTGAAACCAATTGCTTTTGCAAAATAATAAACAATGCGACAATTGGAACTGCCGTAAGTAGACCACCTGCTGCAAAAGCTGGTTGATTCAATGTTCTAAAGTCGTTGATTAAAGTAAAAAGTCCTGCGGCAAGTGTGTATGAGCTTGGACTTGTCAATAGTACTCTTGGTAACAAATAGTCCATGAATGGTCCGATAAATGACCATAATGCGATGATGGCCAACATAGGTTTAGCAATCGGCATAATGATGAGCCTGTAAACTTGCAT
>DMYC01000116.1 GCA_003482695.1 Clostridiales bacterium UBA8960 | reverse complement strand
TCAGTTGAAGGTCTTGCTCTACTTACAGATAATAAACGTTTTGCATACGATTGTTACAGACGTTTCATTCAAATGTTTGGCGACGTCGTACTCGAAATTCCTAAATATAAGTTTGACCGCGTTTTAGAAAATCGAAAAGAAGAAAAAGGTTATGAACTCGATACACAAATGACGATAGATGATTGGGCGTTTGTCATTGAGTCCTTCAAAGAGATCGTCAAAAAAGATAAAGGATTCGATTTTCCGATGAATCCAGTAGATCAGCTGATGTTGGCTATTGAAGCCGTATTCGGTTCTTGGAATAACGATCGTGCACGCGTTTATCGCAACTATAGCGACATCCCGCACCATTTAGGAACGGGTGTAAATATCCAATCCATGGTATTCGGTAACATGGGAAATAACTGTGGCACAGGCGTTGCCTTTACTAGAAACCCATCTACTGGCGAAAACAAACTGTTTGGCGAGTTTTTAATCAACGCTCAAGGTGAAGACGTTGTTGCAGGTATTAGAACCCCACAAAAAATTGACGAAATGAAGGAAGCACTTCCTGAAGTTTATGATCAGTTTGTCGAAGTTGCCAATAAACTTGAAGTACATTACAAAGACATGCAAGACATAGAATTCACCGTTGAGCGTGGCAAATTATACATGTTGCAAACAAGAACTGGAAAACGGACCGCATTTGCTGCCATTAAAGTTGCCGTTGATATGGTTGAAGCGGGTGTTATTTCCAAAGAAGAAGCGCTGTTGCGCGTACAGCCATCTCAACTTGACCAACTCTTGCATCCTATGTTCAGTGATGTCGCACTTAAAAATGCAACCGCTCTTGCCAAAGGGTTGCCTGCATCTCCTGGTGCAGCATCAGGCCGCGTATATTTTCACTCAGAGGATGTCTCGCATCAAAGTGAAAATGGCGTTGACTGTATTTTAGTTAGAACTGAAACCTCACCTGAAGATATTGAGGGTATGGTTAAAGCCAATGGCATTTTGACTTCAAGAGGTGGCATGACCTCACACGCTGCAGTTGTTGCGCGAGGCATGGGAAAATGTTGTGTCGCTGGATGTAGTGAAATTTTTGTTGACGAAGAGGATAAAATTTTTAGAGTCGGTGATGAAACGTACAGAGAAGGCGACTGGATTTCGCTCGATGGCAACACCGGAACCGTATATAAAGGGAAACTCGATACAGTAGAAGTCGCATTGACTGGTGACTTTGCCTTGTTGTTGTCTTGGGCAGATGATATAAGGACTTTAGGCATTAGAACAAATGCCGATACGCCAAGAGACGCTGAAACTGCTGTTAAGTTTGGAGCAGAAGGCATAGGTTTATGCCGTACTGAGCATATGTTCTTTAGTGAGGAGAGAATCCTCAATGTGAGAAGAATGATACTTTCCAATACGCTTCAAGAAAGACTTGAATCCTTAAAACTGTTGCTTCCATATCAAAGGGAAGACTTTATAGGTATCTTTAAAGCGATGGGTGAAAGACCCGTTACAGTCAGATTGCTTGATCCTCCACTTCATGAGTTTGTTCCTCACAAAGATGAAGAGATCAGAGAACTGGCAAACGACTTAGGTCAAACATATGAGTTTGTTAAATACAAAATTGAAAGTTTATCTGAAGTCAACCCAATGCTCGGCCATAGAGGCTGTCGTCTCGCGATCACGTACCCTGAAATTTACGAAATGCAGTGCATAGCCATCATTGAAGCTGCCGTTCATTGTAAAAAAGAACTGGGTATCGATGTTAAACCTGAAATTATGATTCCGTTAGTCGGTCACTTAAAAGAGTTCACTGATCTAAAGATTTTGACTAAGAAAGTGGCAGATCAGATTATTGCTGAAAGTGGCATTGAGCTCGATTACAAAGTTGGAACGATGATTGAAGTTCCAAGAGCGGCTTTAATCGCAGACGAGATAGCGCTAGAAGCTGAGTTCTTCTCTTTTGGTACAAATGATCTCACTCAAATGACACTTGGTTTTTCAAGAGACGACTCCGGTAAATTTTTACCAGAGTATTTAAAGAAAAATGTGTTTGATAAAGACCCATTTGAAACGATCGACAGAACAGGCGTAGGCAAACTCGTTCATATGGCGTGTGAACTTGGTAGAGAAGCGAATCCAAATATCAAATTGGGCATTTGTGGTGAACATGGCGGTGATCCAAAGTCCATCGACTTCTGCCATACTGAGGGACTGACTTATGTTTCATGTTCGCCTTATAGAGTTCCAATCGCGCGTCTTGCTGCCGCTCATGCAGCCATAAACAACAAGTAGAAACCGTAACGATCAGGTGCTGACCATTATTTTATAGTGTTCAGCACTTCTTTCATTCAAAGATTCACAATATAATGATTGATTTTTGTGTCGTGACTGAATAGAATAAGAGTACTGTCATTTACATAATAATGGAAAGAGGGAAGCGTATGATCAATTATCGTGAAATTCAAGAAGCATTTGAGATTGAAAAATTGAGTGAGTATGCTCAAAAAGTGTCGAATTCAAATGGTAGAAGAATGGCCGAAAGCCCATGTCCACTTAGAACAGATTATCAGCGTGATAGGGATCGAATCATTCACTCAAAGTCATTTAGAAGACTTAAACATAAGACTCAGGTATTCTTATCTCCAGAAGGGGATCACTATAGAACAAGGTTGACACATACTCTCGAAGTGGCACAAATCGCAAGAACAATCGCCAGAGCGCTTAATTTAAATGAAGATTTAACAGAAGCGATTGCAATGGGTCATGATTTAGGGCACACGCCCTTTGGGCATTGTGGTGAGGAAAGGCTTAATTTGATTCACCCAAGTGGCTTCAAACACAATGAACCGAGCCTTCGCGTTGTCGATTATTTGGAAAGAAGAGACAAGGGAAAGTTTGGTTTAAACTTGACTGCAGAAGTGCGAGATGGCATTGTTCATCATGGTTCTTCTGGTTCACCACTTACACTAGAAGGTCAAATTGTAAGCAAATGCGACCGAATTGCTTATTTAAACCACGATATCGATGATGCCATAAGGGCTAATGTTTTGAAATTCAGCCAGATTCCAGAAGATATATTGACGGTTCTTGGTCGTTCGCATGGAGAACGAATCAACAGCATGATATTTGATATCATCCGTAACAGTCACGAAAAATCAACCATCAACATGAGTGAAGAAATGGAATATGCATTCGTCAAATTGAGAACTTTTATGTTTGAACATGTCTATTTTAATAAAGACGCAAAAAAAGAAGAAGAACGTGCAGCGTATATCGTCG
>DMYC01000377.1 GCA_003482695.1 Clostridiales bacterium UBA8960 | reverse complement strand
ACCTTTTTCTTCTTTTCGATTTTCTAAAACGCGGTCAAACTTATATTTAGGAATTTCGAGTACGACGTCGCCAAACATTTGAATGAAGCGTCTGTAACAATCGTATGCAAAACGTTTATTATCTGTAAGTAGAGCAAGACCTTCAACTGAACGATCATTGAGGCCCAAGTTCAAAACGGTATCCATCATACCAGGCATAGAGACAACCGCACCTGAACGAACAGATACAAGTAAAGGATCTTTATCATCCCCTAAAATTTTTCCCGTTTTCTTCTGCAAATCCTCTAGTTTTTCAATGATTTGAGATTTGATGCCATCGGAAATAACCTTGCCATCGACATAGTATTGGTTACAAGCTTCTGTTGTGATGGTGAAGCCGTCGGGTACAGGCAGTCCAATTTTTTTCATTTCAGCTAAGTTTGCGCCTTTTCCGCCGAGTAGCGGTTTCATTTCTTTTGATCCTTCTTCAAATGCATAGACATACTTTTTCATCATAAAAACCTTCCCTCACAAAGAAATTTTTATAAAAAACCCATAGTAAATCAAATGACTTACTATGGGTCAATTACCTAACGATTATTCACTACACCTATTTAAGCTTGATATTGAGTCCTGTAATCTCAAGTATGATGCTCGCCGTTTCTTCTATTGCTTTGTTTGCGACGTTTATCACGGGACAACCTAGCTGCTTATATACTCTTTCGGCATAGTCAAGCTCATAGAGAATCCGATCGAAATTGGCATATTCAACATCAGATGAAAGGCCTAATGCTCTTAGTCTTTCAATTCGGATTTCATTGAGTTTTTCAGGTGAATTGGTAAGTCCGATCAGTTTATTTTTAGAAACTTGGAATATCTCCTTTGATACTTGAATTTCAGGTACCAACGGAACATTCGCAACCTTTACATTTTTATGTGACAAGTACATGCTGAGTGGCGTTTTTGAAGTACGGGAGATGCCTAGCAAAACGATATCCGCATACTTTAATCCCCTAAGGTCTTTTCCATCATCATATTTAACTGCAAACTCGATCGCAGCGACCCTTTCGAAATAATCATCATCCAATTTATACATGGTCCCTGGTTTTCGAACGGGTGTGTCGCTAAAGAAGGATGAAAATTGGGTCATAACCGGAGATAATATATCATGATACAATACGTTATACTCAATGCATTTTTCGACGATGACACGCGTCAAATCTTCAATAACAGTCGTAAACAATATGATGGATTTGTGCTTTGATGCTTCTATGACGATTTCTTCAACAGCATCCGATTCGCGTACATAGTTATATTTCTTAACGACGTAATCTTTGTTGAGAAACTGATTCATCGCGGCTCTAGCTACGTGTGATGCTGTCTCCCCCAAGGAATCGGAGAGTATAAATATATAATATCGATTATCCATTGAAACCTCCAAAAATTCCTACATCATCTTTATTATATCCTAAGTTATGCCTAAATTATTTAAATATTTTCACAATTCTGAAAAAAAATTAAAATTTAAGTTGGTTGTTGATATATTGAACCAAATCGGCAATTTTTATACGTTCTTGCGTCATGGTGTCTCTATGGCGAATGGTTACGCTCTGGTCTTCTTCTGACTCAAAATCGTAAGTGATGCAAAACGGCGTTCCGATTTCATCATGTCTACGATAGCGTTTGCCAATACTGCCTGAATCGTCAAAGTCGACATTGAATGATTCAGCCAACATTTCAAAAACTTTCTCGGCAGACTCGTTCAATTTCTTTGAGAGCGGAAAAACGGCTGCTTTAAATGGTGCGAGTGCAGGATGGAATCTTAAAACGATTCGCGTCGTACCATCTTCTAACACTTCTTCATCATAAGCGTCTACAAGAAATGCTAAAGTGACTCGGTCTGCGCCGAGTGATGGTTCGATGCAGTAAGGGACATATTTTTCGTTCGTAATTGGATCTTGATAAGACAAATCTGTTTTTGCATGTGCCATGTGGGCTTTCAAATCGAAATCGGTACGATCTGCAATCCCCCAGAGTTCTCCCCATCCAAATGGAAACTTGTACTCAATGTCTGTCGTCGCGTTTGAATAGTGGGACAATTCTTCTGCATCATGGTCTCTAAACTTAACGTTTTCGGGTTCCATTCCAAGTTTTAACAACCAATTCATACAGAATTCTTTCCAGTATGCAAACCATTTTAAATCTTCACCAGGTTCACAGAAAAACTCGAGTTCCATTTGCTCGAACTCTCTTGTTCTAAATGTAAAATTGCCTGGCGTAATTTCATTTCTAAATGATTTTCCAATTTGGCCGATTCCAAATGGAATTTTTTTACGAGCCGCTCTTTGAATGGCTTTAAAATTGACAAATATGCCCTGCGCCGTCTCTGGTCTTAAGAATATCTCTGTAGAGGTGTCTTCAACTACGCCCTGAAACGTTTTGAACATCAAGTTGAATTGTCTGATGTTTGTGAAATTGATGGCACCGCAATTAGAACACTTTATTTTTTCTTCAGCGATGTACTGCTCCATTTTTTCATTTCCCCACGCATCGATTGCTTCAGGCTCTTCTCCTTTTGATAGCATATGCGCTTCGATTATCTGGTCGGCTCTATATCTTGTCTTACATGCTTTACAGTCCATTAGGGGGTCGTTGAAGCCTCCGACATGACCAGATGCGACCCAAACTTCAGGATTCATGAGTATAGCACTATCAATTCCAACATTCAGTGGAGAGCTTTGGACAAATTTTTTCCACCAAGCTTGTTTTACATTATTTTTTAGTTCAACACCGAGAGGACCATAATCCCATGTGTTAGCTAAACCACCATAAATATCTGATCCCGGAAAGATAAATCCTCTGGATTTTGATAAAGAAACGATTTTGTCCATTGTTAAATTTTCCATGTTACCTCCATTTTTTTTGATATTTAAAGACATTAAAATAAAAAAAATCTTCCATCCCTGAGAAAGGGACGAAAGATTATTCCGCGGTTCCACCCTAGTTGGCAATTGCCCACTTAAGTTTGCATAGCTCAGAAGTGCCTTCGTATATCGAATTCATTGGTTTGCACCACCCACCAACTCTCTTTAGAATCCTTTATACTACTTTTCTTCATCATCGCAGCAGTATTTTTATAGATTTTAACATAATTAAATGATGAAGTAAAGAGGTTACATGTTATTTTAATGTCTCATCTTCATCTACAAAAAAATCTTCTTCATCTTCATTTTCATCATCTTGAGACGTATTTTTCGATTCTTTTTTTTCTTTGTTGATTTTGCCGACAAACTCGTCGAACTTGTCTTGCGTCAACTCGTTAATGTTGATTTCGTCTCCGTCTTTCTTTACGATTTTGATTTCACAGCCTGTTGCGATGGCTGCAATTATACCGGCTACGGTTGGAATAGTGAAAATGACCGCACTGATCGCACCTGCTACAATAGGCAGATCCAAAACGGTCTTGTTGTTCTTTTCGATGATAATTTGGCTGACCATACCTTCGTTAACTAGTGTTTTCAATCGGTCTACAATCTCTTGTCCCGATACTTTTTTTGATGTTTTTGATTCGCTTTGTTCCTCAATATAAACAATCGCCCTTAAAACATCACCATCGTTTAATTCTAAGGCATCTTTTGCCACTTTATAGCTGACTCCTGTTCTGCCGATAATCTCATCTACCATTTCGAGTGTTATTCTCATATAGACATCTCCT
>DMYC01000111.1 GCA_003482695.1 Clostridiales bacterium UBA8960 | reverse complement strand
ATCAGAACACTTGGAGCCATGTCCGCTGAAAAGCAAAAGGAAAAAGCGGAAGAGACGATCGACATTTTCGCTCCAATCGCACATCGCTTAGGTATCTTTAGAGTGAAATGGGAACTCGAAGACTTAAGTCTTAAGTATTTGGATCCTGAAGGCTATAAAGAGCTTGTCAAAAAAGTTGACAAAAAAAGAACGGATCGCGAATCCATAATCAACGATTATATAAATCAAATTGACAACGCACTCTCTGAATTAGGTCTAGATTTTGAAATATATGGCCGTCCGAAGAACTTTTATAGCATCTATAAAAAAATGAAATATCAACATAAAGAATTTGATGAAATATATGATTTGACAGCCATTAGAATCGTATGCAGCGACGTTAAGGACTGTTATAGTGCGCTAGGTGCCGTTCACACGCTTTGGAAGCCTATTCCGGGTCGTTTTAAAGATTATATAGCCATGCCTAAGCCCAACTTGTATCAATCGCTTCATACGACCTTGATGGGTAATGGCGAGCCGTTTGAGATTCAAATTCGCACACGTGAAATGCACGAAATTGCAGAATACGGAATCGCAGCACATTGGAAGTACAAAGAAGGATCTAAGAGAACCAATAACGATATGGAACTGAAAATTCAGTGGTTCCGACAAATGATGGAATGGCAAAGCGACTTGAAAGATCCAAGTGAATTTATGAATTCATTGAAACTCGATCTTTTTAACACCGAAGTTTTTGTATTTACACCAAATGGACAAGTTGTCGATTTACCAGTTGGTAGCACACCGGTTGATTTTGCATATAAAATTCACTCGGAAGTCGGTAACAAATGTATCGGCTCAAAAGTGAATGGCCGAATTGTCCCACTCAATTATCAACTTCAAAATGGACAACGTGTAGAAATCATGACTGCAAAAAATTCGCCTGGTCCTTCGAGGGATTGGTTGAAATTTGTAAAAAGCACACAGGCCAAGCAACGCATCAAGCAGTGGTTCAAAAAAGAACGTCGTGAGGAAAATGTTGAAAAAGGCCAAGAGATGATTGTCGCCGAAATCAAGCGACAAAACCTACCGGTTAAGATCGTCCTCAACGAAGAGTACCTCGATGCGATTCTTAGACGATTAAGCCTTAAGTCTTTAGATGACATGTACAATGCGATTGGTTATGGCGGCATTTTAACAAGTCAAGTCGTGCCTAAAATAAGGGAAAAATTCTTAAAAGAGCAAAAAGACGAACATGCCAAAACGAAAGTGGACGTTGATAAATTTGACGATTTGCCAAATAAGAAAAAAGAAATCAAGAAAAATGATACTGGGATTATCGTCAAAGGCATAGATGATATTCTCGTTAGATTTGCGAAGTGTTGCACACCTGTTCCAGGCGACGACATAATTGGGTATGTTACACGTGGGCGTGGTGTTACGATTCATCGAGCTGACTGTGAAAACTTTGAGCACACCGATGACAGCGAGAATCGATTTATCGAAGTGGCATGGGCAAACAGCGCGAATACATCGTATAACGCAAATGTGCAAGTGGTTTCACTCGACCGCAAAGGGTTGCTTTCTGAACTGACTATGATTATGCATGATCTGGACATGCTCATGACGGGCATAAATGCTAAAATTGATAAGAACGGAATCGCGATCGTTAACATTTCAATTGAAATATCAGACATCGAAGAACTGAACAAACTGATGAAGAAGATAAAAAATTTAGAAGATATAATCGAGGTGAAGCGAATCAGCTCGTAAGCGGGAGGACCAGTGAGAGCGGTAGTTCAACGTGTAAATCTATCTTCAGTGATTGTCGAAGGTAAAATAGTAGGAGAAATAAAAAAAGGTCTTACTGTACTTTTAGGTGTCGAAGAAGGTGACACCGAGAAAGATGTTTTATATATGGCTGAAAAAATTGTGAATTTGAGAATTTTTGAAGATGCTGAAGAAAAAATGAATCTTTCTTTGTTAGATATTAATGGCGAAATGTTATGTGTTTCTCAGTTTACGTTGCTTGGAGATACGAGAAAAGGGCGGCGTCCCAATTTTATGTCTGCTGCAAAACCGGACTTAGCCAATCAATTATATGAATCTTTTGTCACTGAAGTGGAAAAGTTAGGTGTACATGTACAGACGGGACAATTTCAAATGCACATGGTCGTCGATATTCAAAATGATGGACCAGTGACGGTCCTCGTGGATAGTCGCAAGATTTTTTAGTCGTTATTAATAACTGGAGGCAATAATGTTGATTGAAAAACTAGCAGTTGGTGCTTATGCTGCAAACTGTTTTATAGTTGGTGATGAAGAGAGTTTGGTGGGAATTGTTGTCGATCCAGGCGGTGAAGCAGAACGTATCATAAAAAAAGTTGAGATGATGGGTCTTAAAATAGAGACGATTATTCTGACCCATGGTCATGGAGACCATATCGGTGGTGCTGAAACACTTAAAAAACTGACGGGTGCCAAAGTGATTTGTCACCATGATGAAGCCGAAATGATACTTGATCCAGATCTTAACTTAACCCGCAACATGAACGGGCCTACTGTATCTGTAAAAGTGGATCGGACCGTTGGCGACGGGGATGTTGTCGCATTTGGAAAATTCAAACTTAGAATATTGCATACACCTGGACATACACTTGGTGGTATTTGCCTGTATATAGAGAGTGAAAAAGTTTTATTCAGTGGTGACACACTATTTTATGGCTCGTTAGGAGTTTCTAATATAGCCGTGGGTCTTTTTCAGGGACTGCCTATTGGAGGAAGCC
>DMYC01000185.1 GCA_003482695.1 Clostridiales bacterium UBA8960 | reverse complement strand
TTCATCTCTATCGTTATGATAAGATCACCTTCTTTTTAGCTTTTGCCGATGGAATTTTTAATGTATTTCATGATGTAGTCCTTATCTTTTAGCCCTTCAGGTTCTGGAATCAGGATGATGAGTGTGTCTTTTCGCGCCAGTTTTGTCTTCATGATGGTGGGTTTGATCAGGTTATGGACGTTTTCTGTTATCATGATGAGCGCCACCGTCATGTCATCAAGCAGCTTACTTAAGCAGCTTTCGGCTTCTTCAGCAGTTCTGATCTTTATGCTTTCTATGCCACCGAGATTCATGGCCGTCATGGTTTCCGCCTTTTCACACATGCAAACGGAACGCATTAGAGTCTACCTAAAATGAGTATGGAAATAATCAACCCATAGATGGCGATGCCTTCTGCAAGTCCGACGAATATTAGGGTCTTTCCTAGGATTTTTGGATTTTCAGAGACCGCACCAAGCGCTGAAGAGCCGACACTGCCCACGGCATAACCCGCCCCTATGGTGGCAAGACCCGTGGATATTGCCGCTGCGATATAACCAAGGCCGGCCGAATTGTTCACAATAACCGGTTCGGCAGCTTGAACCGCGCTGACGGCTGAGAAACCAGCACCTGAAAAGATGGAAATGACCGCCATGAAAATACCTGTGATGAACAGCAGGGCATTGGCACCCATAATCCACTTAATTTTTTTGTTAGCGGCTTCGATCGAGGGCTGAAAATAATAGTAGATGCCAAGACCAATGGTTGCTAATATGATTAAACCGAGGAAAAATACATAAATCATAAGGCCTCCTATATTTTGTCCGGTGTGAACAGTATGCCGTCACCCGTATAATATTTGCTGAAAAGTTCGTAGTAAAATAGTCGCAGCCCCTGTATGAAGACGACCAAGCCTTCCAGTGCGAGGACGATGACGTTTCCGAGGATGAACATCGTGATGTTGCCTGCCGTGCTTCCGATCATGTTCGCCAGCGTGTGAAAGGCGATGAACAGCCCGACGTGGTTGAGAGCAAATGCGCCAACTCTGATGAATGAGGCGGTGTTGCTGATCATGCCTAAAAACGTTTCAAAGAGGTTAAAGATCCCTTCCACATAATAGGCGGATGGGGTTTCATCGTACAATCGCCTGCTTTTGAGCAGTTTATTGCTGAGCGGTTGTTTCACTAAAAGGAGTACGACGCTGACCAAGATGGTTGCGTTCAAAACAGCTGTCGGCAAGATCTTTTGCCCTGTGAACATGCCATACACAAGCGTTAAGAGTGTTGCGAGCAGGATCAAGCCGTTGATGCCATTTCTACCGAACACGCCTTCTTCGATGTCGCCGAGCCTTAGCTTGTTGACAATGCTGTAAATATAGCTGATGAACATAAGGACGATGCCGATGACGATGGCGATGATCAGGGTCTGGTTGATGTTTTCGATCGGTCTGAAGTAAATGGGCAGCGGGATCAAGGTCGATATCACGTTTTCGTATCCGAAAAAGGAGTCGTATAGGAAGCCGAAAAACATTGAACCAATGCCGATTCGAGTAAGAATGCCACAAAATGCCGGGTTCACTTTCTTCCTCAGCAGCATGCCCGCTAAAGCGATGACGAGCCCTTGGCCAAGGTCCCCAAACATTGCGCCAAACAAGACCATGTACGTGATGCCGAAGAAAAATGTCGGATCCGTTTCGTTGTGCATTGGAACGCCATACATGTTGACGAGCATCTCGAACGGCCTGAAAAATCGACTGTTTTTTAAAAATGTTGGCGTCGGAATTCTGATGGAGACCTCTTCCGCTTTTTTGAACGTCACGAGTGTTTCCGGCGGCTCTCCGAATGTGCGTTTGACTTGCTCCATGTCTTCGCTCGGTAACCATGCGGAAAGGTAAGCCAAATTTTCGGTGACCGCGATCTTCTGGTGCACCTTGTCCACTTTGCGTTCCATCATGAGTTTCGAATACAACTTGTCTATTTGATGTTTTTTGTTTTCAATGGAAGAGTCTGTGACCGCTTTTATCTCGAGAATCCTGTTATCAAGCGCTTGTCGCTCTTCACTTAGGGCTTCCAGCAGCGACTTAGGCGTTCCGAGCGGTTCGTCGCCGAGGTTTATTTCATAAAAGTCTGTGCTTCGCAGGATGCGTCCCATTTCTACGTCTAAACTCTTAGGTGATACGATGATGTAAAATTCCTTTTCATCGTATGTGCCTGCGTGAAGGACGATGGCTTTGATGTTGTCGTAATTCTGGGAGATGCGTTTCGCTTTTTCTCTCGTCAAGAAACCCAGTTTCACGGTGAAGTGTTTCATGCTGTAAAGCTGGTTTAAATCGACGTCAATGTTTTTTATCGCCTCAAACACTTTTAGAGATTCAAGGGTTTCAATCCGCGACTCGATTTGATCGATTTCCTCTGTTAGAAGGGCAAAGTCGCAACTGATTTTTTCGACTTCGTCTTTCAGGTCTTCAAATGTGTAGGCCCCTTGCATGTGCGCCACGTCGACTTTCGGCTTATAGTCAAGACTGCCAAGCGTCAGTTCAAGCTTTTGAATGACTTGCTCGATTTCTTTGTTCTCTTTGAGTGGTACGATATCCTCCATGTCGAGGATTTCGTCCGCATTTTCTTCCGATATGCCTATGCTGAAATCACCGTCGTCGATTTCCAGAAAGGTATCGATGAACTCGCATTTTTCCATCAATATCAGGTCTCTGATGACGCCGTCCAGGCGATTGCGTCTGCAAACGACATTTGCCATTACTAGTTTTCCGATTGCCACTTAAATCGCCCCCTTCAAATCTCTTATCAGCAACTCGTGGATGTTTTTCATATTGTATTTTTTAGCTTCCATGATGGTGAACAAGTCTCTGATTTCATACTCGAATTTAAAGATGAGCACAACTGGCCATGCGATGGAGTTTTCTGCGTGTTTCGTGACGTCGTCCAGGATGTCGTATAGGTGTTTCTCCATGGCGCGCTCCATCATGTAGGCTTTGTCTTTGAATATGTCCGCGTAGTCGCCACTTGAGATGGTGTCGCGGTAAGCGTCCAGTTCCATGTAACAAAGTGCTTTCAGCGCTTTGTAGTCGTATTTTTTTCCGGCATTAAGGGTGAAGTTGAACAGTTCTTCTGATGAGATGTTGAAATACATGCGTCCTCTGTAGATCCACTGCACGTTCAGGATGTCTACATTGACGCCAAGAAGATCGAGCATGAGTGCTTTATCTCTTTTCTTAAGCTTCAATATGGACGCATATAAACGATTGAAATAGCGCCTGTCCAGCATCATTTCCATGTGAAAACTCATCTGAACCGGGTCCTCATCCATGTAGGTGAAAAGCGGTTCGTAGTATTCCGTGCCTTTGATCGCCGACATGAAGGCGTCCATGTTATCGACTTTCTCAAGTGCCGTGTAGTCGATGTTCGAGTAAAGATGCGAATACATGAGGTGGTTGATGATGCGGCTCAGGGGTTCATTTCTTGAGAGGGTGCGTATGAAGAGTTTCAGGTTTTCCACTTCGTATCTGCAGAACATGGCTTTGATGAATTCGCGATATTCGTCGACATAAAAATGGAAGAATTTCTCGTAGGCGTTGAAAAAATGTTTTTTCAACAGCACTTCGAAATCCTGTGTGTCTTCGCTGGTTGTCCAAACGAGGTTTTTATAGTGTGTGCGCGTCATGATATACGCTTTGACTTCTTCAAGGCTATCCATATTGATCAGCGCATGGAAATCCTCATCTTTGAGGAGCTTCCCGATCATCACTTTCGCTTTAGCGTTGGCTGCTGCATGTGTTCTCACTTTGTACATGAATTGTCCCACCTCCCTACTGAAAGTTTTTCAAGTGCACGACGGATCATCTGTGCTTTCTTTTCTTCGAAAAGAAGCTCCATGCTGCTGAGCTGCGCGTCGCAATCGCTTTGTATTTTCTCGATTTGTGCGTCGGTTTCGCTTTGTATTCGATCAAGCAACCTTTTGGATTGCGTCATTTTAAGTGCTTCTGAGTTGATTTCAATATCGGATATGATTTTTTTGAGTTGCGTTTCCCTTTGTGTAATATCTTTTTCGATGGTTTCGACTTCCATCGCTGTCGTTTTGTCGATTTCGATGATGTCTCTTAG
>DMYC01000395.1 GCA_003482695.1 Clostridiales bacterium UBA8960 | reverse complement strand
AGGTCTTGATACAAGATCCATTAGCCTTGGCTGGAATTTTGGCATCTCAAAAGTGGAAGGCATTGATGCATACTCAACGGTGGAAGCATCCGTTCTTAATGGCAATGTGACAGAAATTCCCGCTGATGTTCAAGCGGCGATAACGGCATATTATGAAGGTTTAGGCAAAATCGAAGATGCTAGATTCAAGAACTATAAAGTATCTGAAGACGATTTGAAAGCGATGATGGATTCTGATGATAACAGTTTTGTGATTCTTTCTGTGAGATCGGCTAAAGATTATGCAATCGGTCATATCGAAGGCGCATCAAACATTCCGTTTGCTGTGGGTATGGCAAACCAGTTTTCAGGTCTACCGATGGACAAGCAAATCGTCGTGTATTGCTACACTGGACAAACTGCAGGTCAGACGACAGCAACGCTCAGAATGATGGGTTATGATGCTGTATCATTAAATGGCGGCATGGGTACTGCAGCGAATAATCCTCAAGGTTGGTCAAACAAAGGTTATCCAGTTGTAAGCGACGCCGGAGCAAAAGTGGCTGAACTTTACAACAATTTACCAGATCATAAATTTATGATAGGTGAAAAGGCTTTTATTGATATGGTGGTTGCGGGCACAGATATGACGATTTTAGATATCAGAACGGCTGAGGACTACGTGAAAGGTCACGTTAAAGGTGCCGTAAGCGTGCCATGGGGCACAGCAATCGCTGAGAATCTCGTGAATATTCCATCTGACAAGCCACTCTATATTTACTGCTATACTGGTCAAACAGCGAGCCAAGCTGTAACGACATTAAATGTTGCCGGATTTGACGCAAAAACAGTCAACCTCGGTTGGAACTTCGGCATTTCGAAAGTAGAAGGCGTAGATGCAGTCACAACAACTGATGTGGCTACACTGCCATCAAACGTAACGACAATTGAACCATCCATTCAATTTGCAATTACTGGATATTACGAAGGAATGGCGCCACTCGCTGAAACAAAATATAAGTTCTACAAAGTTTCAGAAGACGATTTGAAGGCTATGGTGGATGCGAAAGACGAGACGATTGTAATCGTTTCTGCTAGAAAACCGGAAGATTATGCGGCTGGTCACATCGAAGGCGCTATGAACATACCATTTGGATCAGACATGGTTGCCTCTTTTGATGCACTTCCAAGAAACAAGACAATCGTCGCTTATTGTTACACAGGTCAAACGGCTGGTCAAATGACAGCAGTGCTTAGACTTATGGGCTATAAAGCGGTTTCATTAAACGGTGGTATGGGTAAAGAATCCAATGCGCCTCAAGGTTGGTCGAACAAAGGTTTCCCAGTCGTTCAATAAATCAAGATAGCAGCAAAAATTTAAGATGCCTTTCATGATATAATGAGATGAAAGGCATCTTTTTATTTTGTGAGGGAAGAGATATGAAAGCGAATAAAATACCATTCAATAAACCTTATATGACGACTCGGCTTATGCACAGCGCATCGAGACATGCATGGTCTAGTGCGCTTATGAGTGAAGCGTTATTGACCGAAATGGAACAGACTTTTCGCATAAACGCGAAAATCCGTGACGAAAAAGCCCTTTTTTTTACAAATTCGGCGACACAAGCCCTAGAAATCATGGCGCTTGCGCTTGAACTTGAAAAAGGCGATGAAATCATTATGCCGTCTTACACTTATGCTGCAACAGCCAACGCTTTCGCTCGCGTCGGTGCAGTTCCAGTTTTTGCCGACTTAGATTTATCGACGATGAACATCAGTGTTGATACGATTGAGCCGCTCCTCTCAAGCAGGACGAAGGCAATCGTGCCAATACACTACGGCGGCATTTCTGCTGATTTAACGATGCTGACAGATTTATGTCTACAGGGTGGATACACTTTGCTGGAAGATGCCGCTCATGGCCTTGGTGCCTCATATGAGGGAAAGCCACTGGGCACGATAGGCAATTTCGGTTGTCTCAGTTTTCATCACACAAAAAATATAACCGCGGCAGGAAATGGCGGGGTTTTAATCCTTGATAAAAAACACCCTAAGGTGCATGTAGTCGAACAGATCATGCATCAAGGCACGGATCGAGTTTCCTTTTTACGTGGTGAATCGACTGAATATAGTTGGCAAAGGCTTGGCGGCGAGTTTATGATGTCTTCTTTCAATATGGCCTATTTAGAGAGTGCAGTCAAAGATCTGGATGTTGTGACCATAAAAAGAAGGCAGTTGTGGGAGAGGTACCAGACGATGTTTACAGAACAGCTGGAAACATACATCTCTGGTGGACATATTATTCTGCCGAAAATCATAGAAGGGGCCGAGACAAACGGTCACATTTATTTTTTGATCACAAAAGACCGTTCGCAAAGAGATGCGCTTAAGCACAAACTTAACCAATTAGGGATCGAGGCATACTCACATTATGAACCGCTTCACCGATCGACAGCAGGGGCTAGATTTGGTCAAACGAGAACTGAAATGAGCGCTACAGAGAAAGCTGGAGAAGGTTTGATAAGACTGCCGATGTTTTATGATCTCACTTTCGAGGAACAAGACTATATAATAGAAGCGGTTGTGCAGCACTACAAATCTGAGGTGGATTTATGAGTCGATTTTGTATAACGGGTGGAGCGGGTTTTATTGGAAGCCATTTTGTGTCGTATCTTCATAAATTAGGTAAGGGCCATTTGAAGTTGCCTGTAGAAGCGATTGTCATTTACGATAAGTTGACATATGCAGCGGATCTAAATCGACTAAAGGACATTGATGCCATTTTCGTGGAAGGTGATGTGTGTAATGCCAACCATTTCACACAAGTACTCAAAGCTTATGACATCACGCATATTCTTCACTTTGCGGCTGAGACACATGTCGACCGAAGCTTAAACGACGACATGCCTTTCGTGCAAACGAATATTTTAGGGACGTTGAGCGTACTTGAAGCGGCGGCGCATGTTTGGAGCGCCTCACCAAGTGGCTATGACGGAAAGCTTCTAGTACACATATCCACAGACGAGGTTTATGGGCCAGCCCTTGAATACGAAAAACCTTGTGACGAAAAAACCGTGCTTAAACCGAGCAACCCCTATTCGGCCACAAAAGCGGCAGCGGATCAACTGGTCATCTCGAAAATGCTTGGTGAAAATTTTCCTGCGCTTATCATACGAAGCAGCAACAATTTTGGTGCGCATCAACACCCTGAAAAACTCATCCCAAAAGTCTTTGAGTGTCTCAAAAAAAATACCCCTATCCCGGTTTATGGCGAAGGGATGCAAAGAAGGTGCTGGATCTCGGCAAAAACATTGTGTGAAATCATAGGAATCCTGATTGAAAGCGATTCTGCTGGGCAAATATTCAATATACGCGGCAAAGAAACCCTTACCAATCTTGAACTGGTTCATAAAATCAGGTCAGCTTTTCTTGAGCAACACTCAATAGAGGATTCGGAATACGCGCCGATTGCTTTTGTTCCAGATCGAAGAGGGCATGATTTTTATTATAATATCGATGACTCTAAAGTAAAGGGGATTGTTCAGGATTTTGTATCGTTTGAGGCGCTCGAATCCTTTATTCAGGAGGAACTGGTCAAGAAGTAAAATTCAATTTACTTAATTTTTACAATCACCGAATCAACGCTTTACATAGTTGCGTTACACTATGGTTAGAGAATGAATGAGGTGATTTTATGTTTTTGGAGAGTATTTTGGTTTTAATGGCAACGTTACTTGCTTTGGGATTCGTAGGCTACTACAGATATAAAGCAGCGGTTGGTATGGGCAAAAAAATGACAACGGAATTTAGAAGTGCTCTTGAAAAATCAAGGGAGAAGGATTGACAAATCCATTTTTTTGACATAGTATATGAGTATATTCAAATATACTAATTAACAGTCTTATAAAGGAGATTGATATGAAGAGAATGGTTATTTTTGAACCCGCCATGTGTTGTCCAACGGGGATTTGCGGCGTGGGAATTGACCCTGAACTGCTTAGAATCACAAACGTGTTTGGAAATTTGCAAAACAATGGCATAAGCATAGGACGTTACAATTTAACGAGTGCGCCACAGCTTTTTATAAAGAATAAAGACATCAATAAAATGCTAAATGAGAAAGGTGTAGCTTGTTTGCCGATTACGACCATAGATGGTGAAATCGTAAAGACGGGTGCTTACCCTACAAATAAAGAGATTTTAGATTGGCTTCACTTGTCGCCCGAGATGATAGAAGAAGTCAAAGTGAAAGCCATCGACGACTCGTTGTTTAAAGCGGCGCCATGCTGCCCTGAAGGAGATAAGTGTTTATGATTTTATTTGACCCCATTTCAATCCAGCTAACAAAATATGTGTTTTTCACTGGAAAAGGCGGTGTCGGGAAAACGTCTACTGCGTGCGCAACGGCCGTGTCGCTGGCGGACTCAGGAAAAAAAGTCCTGCTTATCAGCACAGATCCTGCTTCGAATTTACAGGATGTGTTCGAGACAGCATTATCAAATGCGCCAACTCAAATCGACGAGTTAGCCAACTTGATGGTGGTGAATCTAGATCCGATTCACGCTGCTGAAATTTACAAAGAGCGAGTGATTGCCCCTTTTAGAGGACAATTGCCGCAAGTTGTGATTGAAAGTATGGAAGAACAACTCTCGGGCTCATGCACGGTGGAAATCGCAGCGTTCAACGAGTTTTCAAATTTTTTAGCAGATAAAAAAACGCAAAGCGAATATGACCACATCATTTTTGATACGGCACCCACAGGTCATACACTCAGGATGCTTCAACTTCCTTCTGCATGGACGAACTTTATCAGCGAAAACACCCAAGGTGCATCTTGTTTAGGCCAATTATCCGGCCTTGAAGACAATAAAGAAACCTATAAGGAAGCGATGTTGACATTAACGGATGGTGACCTCACGACACTTATGCTGGTCACAAGGCCTGAGGAATCACCACTAAAAGAAGCTGAAAGAGCAGCAAATGAGCTTTTTGAACTTGGTGTACACAACCAGAAACTTATAGTGAATGGCATGCTTGAGGACTATAGCGATGATGTCTCAAAAGCCCTTTATGATAAACAGCATGGTGCGCTTAAGCTTATTTCAACGACGCTTGAAGCACTTGAGACTTTTATGATTCCATTAAAAGGGTATAATATTACGGGTATTGAAAATTTAAGACGGTTTTTATCGTTAAGTGAGACGCAAAAGGAAATGGTCGGCGAGACTATTGGAGAAACAAAATCGTTAAGTGAACTCATAGCCTCACTGAGTCAAAGCAAAAAGAAAGTGATTTTCACCATGGGAAAAGGTGGCGTCGGAAAAACGACGATCGCAGCGACGATTGCGCTGGGCCTTGCTCAGTATGGCAATAAAGTACACCTTTCCACGACAGACCCTGCAGCGCATCTTAAGGAAGTCATCTCAGAGTCTGATTTAATATCGATGAGTCATATCGACGAGAACGTTGAACTTGAAAAATACAAAAATGAGGTGCTAAGTAAAGCCAGAGAATCTATGTCTGGTGAAGACATCGCCTATATTGAAGAGGACTTGCGCTCGCCTTGTACGCAAGAAATCGCTGTGTTTAGAGCGTTTGCTGAAGTTGTTGCACGCGCTAAAGACGAAATCGTCGTCATAGATACGGCACCAACAGGTCATACGCTTTTGTTGCTCGATGCAACTCAAAGTTATCATAAAGAAATAGAGCGCTCGCAAGGCGATATTCCTGAAAGCGTCAGGGATTTGTTGCCGAGATTGCGGAATTCGGAAGAGACTGAATTTGTAATCGTGACGCATGCGGAAGCCACGCCAGTTTATGAGGCAACAAGGCTCGAAAGCGATCTGAATCGTGCTGGATTGAAGAGCAATTGGTGGGTCGTGAATGCGACGATGTACTTGACTGAAACATCACATGACGTATTGAAAGCGAAAGCCATTGGCGAGTCTGAATGGATCAAGAAAGTGGCAGAACATTCCAGTGGCAATTGTGCGGTTGTTTCATGGCACAAAAGCGCGCTCAAAGGGGACGTGTTACTGGAGTTATAGAAACTAAGGGGGCAGGGATGAAGTTAATAATTATCGGTGCGGTGGCTGCTGGCACGTCTGCAGCAGCGAAAGCGAGACGAAATGATGATCTGGCAGAAATAGTCGTTTATGAAATGGATAAGGATATTTCTTATTCAGGATGCGGGTTGCCATATTATATTGGCGGCGAAATTGAGGATCTAAGTGAACTGACGCCAAGAGATGCCGATTTTTTTAAAAGCAAGTATGATGTGGATATTAAGACGGAACATGAAGTGGTTTCCATTGACCCAATTCATAAAAAAGTGACGGTTATGAATCTTGTCAGTGGTGAGTCTTTTGAAGATGACTATGATAAGTTGATTTTATCCACTGGTGCGTCGCCTTTTGTGCCACCAGTAGAAGGCATTAAGCAAAAGCATGTCTTTTTTCTGAGGAATGTTGAAAACGCAAGGGATATCAAGCGTTTTATTGATGAGAAAAGACCTAAAAAAGCGGTTATTGCAGGCACTGGATTCATTGGATTTGAAGTGCTTGAGAATCTAATGCATCACGGTATTGATGTGACTGTCGTAGAAGTTGCAAATAAAATCACACCAAATTTGGATTTAGATATGGCCGTGAATCTTGAAAACCTTTTAATCGGTAAAGGGGTAGACATTCTGAAAGGCACCAGCATAACCAAAATCGAAGAGCAACGTGTGATACTCAGTAATGGAATCGTGCTGGAGTCAGAGATGGTCATAATGGCGACGGGTGTACGGCCTAATGTTGGTCTTGCTCAGTCTATTGGTGTTGAGCTCGGCGTAACGAAAGCGATTAAAGTAGATCATCAGATGAAAACCAATTTAGAGGATATCTATGCCTGTGGCGATTGTATCGAAACATTTTCAACGATTACAGGGAAGCCAGTTTATAGACCGCTTGGTTCTACGGCGAATAAAACAGGACGTATCGCGGGGGATGTTGTTACGGGTGGCGATCTAACGTACAAAGGAAATTTAAGTACGAGCATTTTCAAGTTGTTTGATTTGACGATCGCCAGCACTGGATTGTCTGAAGTTGAAGCCATAAATGAAGGCTATGAGATCGAGATTGTCCATAATATTAAGCCAGATAAGCCGAGTTATTTCCAGGGAGAAGAGATGGTGATTAAAGCCATCGCCGATAAAAATACGATGCGTCTGTTGGGCGTGCAGATTATTGGCACAACAGGTGTAGATAAACGCATCGATGTGTTTGCCACTTTGATTACTTATAAAGCGACGGTGGATGAGCTTTTCCATTTAGATTTGGCGTATGCGCCACCTTTTTCGACGACTAAGGATCCCGTCCACTATACGGGCATGATTTTAGACAATGCCATAAATCATGGCAGAGCCATTATGACTTCAGATAAATTGCGTGCCTTCGAGGGAGAAATCCAAATCATCGATGCGCGAAGTGAAAGCGATTATATCGGTAAAGGCTGTGTGGATGGCGCGAAAAATGTGCCTCATGGTAAGCTTCGCGATGCACTTTCGAGTTTAGACCCTGAGAAAGTGACTGTGACTTACTGCAACAAGGGTACGACAGGCAATGCGGCGCAGAATATTCTAATCAATAGAGGCTTTTCGAAAGTGTATAATTTGTCTGGTGGTCATAAATTCTATAAAAGTTCTAAAGAAAAAGACAGGTGAGGTGTAATATGCGTGATAAAATGAAAAAGCTTCAAGGCATTAGCTTTTTTGAGAAATATTTGACGGTTTGGGTGGCGCTTTGTATGGTGGTCGGTATTTTGATAGGAAAATATCTGCCAGGTGTTCCTGAGTTTTTAGGTAAATTTGAATATGCCAAAGTGTCGATTCCAATTGCCATTTTGATATGGATCATGATTTATCCGATGATGATGAAAGTCGATTTCCACAGCGTTAAGTATGTGGGCCGAAACCCAAAAGGTTTATATGTGACTTGGGTGACAAACTGGCTGATTAAACCGTTTACAATGTTTGGTATAGCCTATGTCTTCTTTTATATTATATTCAAGGATTTAATTCCACCGCATCTAGCTGAAGCATACCTTTCTGGTGCGATTGTTCTAGGTGCTGCGCCTTGTACGGCGATGGTATTTGTTTGGAGTCACTTGACGAAAGGAAATCCGGCTTATACTGTCGTTCAAGTTGCGACAAACGATTTGATTATTTTAGTGGCGTTCACGCCGATTGTTGCGTTTTTACTAGGAG
>DMYC01000352.1 GCA_003482695.1 Clostridiales bacterium UBA8960 | reverse complement strand
GTGATTATCCATTTCAAACTCCATTGATAGTATGTACTTAACATTATAACATATGAAATCATACAAACAAGACAGAAAAAAGGTTGAAAACTATGCAAAATGAGTAATGAATTGTCGGATTATTTCTGTATGATAAGCAAGTAAGGCATTATGGCGCTATTGGGTGAGGTTATGTTGAAGAGCACAAAAGACTTTGGAACAAGTGTAGAATTCGATCTTTATCAAAGCGATTTCGGCAACACACTACTTGAAGAATATCATATCGGTTCTCAGTTAGGTTCGGGAACCACCTACCTTTTGATACGAAAATGCGATGGAGCACGTTTCGTTTTGAAAGCTATATCATATTGTGATAACATAAGCAAAACGTCATGTGCAATAGCGCCATTTAAATGCCCTGGAATGATGGAAATTGTAAGGTTCGCACAAACGGAGACTTATGACTACTTGATATTGCCGTATTCTGAAGGGATTTGGCATCAAACTTTCGAAATAGACAGGTAATCGTTCTCTGTGCATTGTATTCACAATGTGCAGTTTTTTTTATATGATTCATGGGCACTACTTGTCCCTCTATTTTATTTAGGGTATAATAAGTTAACTTAACAGAATCTTGACTATAAGGAGTAATTCTATGAAAGATTTAACAAAAGTACTTGAGAAATATGCGGATTTGGCAGTTAATGTCGGCATCAACGTTCAGCCAAACGAAGGGCTGATTATTAATGCAAATGAATCTGGATTGCCTTTAGCACGCGAAATCATGAAAAAAGCATATGCTGCAGGTGCAAAACACCTTGAATTCATGATGAGTGATGATGCGATGAGCCTCGCAAGATACAATAACGCCAAAGACTATGTTTTTGATAACTTTCCAGAGTGGAAAGCAGAGCTTCTCATTAAGCTTTATGAAAGCAATTACCACCATTTATACATTATTGCGCCAGATCCGGAACTCCTTAAAGATATCCCTGGTGATATCGTCGCAAAAGATCAAAAGGCCGCATCGACAGTGATGTCGCCTGCTCAAAAATATCGGATGACAGGTCAAACCAAGTGGTGTATCGTCGCTGTGCCATCGGAAGCATGGGCGAAGAGCGTCTACCCTGAAAAAAGTTCTGAAGAGGCCATCGATGCGCTTTGGGATAAAATCGCAGACGCAACGCGTGTCAGTATGGACAATCCAGTAGAGGCATGGACAGAGCATGATATGCGCCTCAAAAAGTATAAAAACTATTTAAATGAGAAGCAGTTTGATAAATTGGTGTTCACAGCGCCTGGAACTGAACTTGAAATTGGGCTTGCAGATGGGCATTATTGGATGGGTGGTTCTAAACTTAGCCATGCAGGGGATGCGTTTGTGGCAAATATCCCTACTGAAGAGGTTTTTACGACGCCACATCGTTATAAAGTCAATGGCACTGTCCGTTCAACTAAACCACTCAGTCACAACGGCAAAATCGTCGATGGCTTCGGATTTACTTTCAAAGAGGGTAAAGTCGTTGATTACTATGCTGAAAAGGGGAAAGAAGTGCTTGATATGATGCTGAGCAACGATGAAGGTGCTAAGTATCTTGGTGAAGTCGCACTTGTGCAAAATGACTCCCCGATCTCAAACACAGGCATATTGTTCAACAACACGCTTTTCGATGAAAATGCTTCTGTCCATCTGGCACTTGGTAGAGCGTACGCTTACGCAATGCAAGACGGTTCAAACGCCACACAAGATGAGTTGGAACAGAGAGGTGCAAACTTCAGTTTAATCCACGTCGATTTCATGATTGGTGGTCCTGAAATGGAAATCGTCGCTTACGATAAAGAAGGCGTTTCCACTCCAATTTTCACAAAAGGGAATTGGACATTCTAAATTTAATATTTTGTGATTCAAGTCTCGCTCAATCATTGGGCGAGATTTTTTTGTCGATTGACAAAGCGTTTTGAATCATATATACTCAAATTATAAATTGCATACAATTAAATCGAACAAAATTCAAATTGAGGAGAACATTTATATGAAATTTTATGATTATTCAGCAACACTTATGGACGGAACAGATATTAATATGGAACAGTACAAAGGCAATGTGGTACTTGTCGTCAATACAGCGACCAAGTGTGGCTTGGCACCTCAATTTGACGAGCTTGAGGCATTGCACCAAAAATATGGTGAAAAGGGTCTTGCGATTTTAGGCTTTCCATGCAATCAGTTTGCGAACCAAGAATCTGGTAGCAACGATCAAATTCAAAATGTCTGTAGACTAGATTTTGGTGTGACGTTTACGTTATTTGAGAAAGTGGATGTAAACGGTGATGAGGCACACCCGCTTTACAAGTTTTTGAGAAAAGAAACGAAAGGCATGTTCAGTGATAAAATCAAATGGAATTTCACGAAATTCCTAGTCGATAAAGAAGGCAATATCGTAAAGCGCTATGCGCCAACGGTCAAACCAATGTCAATAGAACAGGAGTTGATTCGCTTAATGGCGAAGTAATACACGCAAAATGGAACTTTATCCTTTAACATTACGTCAAAAGAGTGTACCCTATATGTAGAACCATAGAGTTATGACGCATAAATTAAGGAGAGAGCTTATGAAAAAAAATATGAAGTTTCAGATATTGACGGTGCTTGTTTTGGCGATGCTAGTCATCGTATCGGGTTGTACGAAGGTCGAAGATGACGCTGTAACGTTACCTGTTACAGAAACCACAAAGCCACAAGAGACTGTAGAAAACACGTTTGGAAAAGCCATTGAGTTTGAAGTGGTTTATATCGATGACATCCCTTTGGATATAAGGGTGGAAATCGAAGCACAGATTATTGACAGAGGTTATTATACATGGCGAACAGATGATGGCATGACTTACTTGCTCATTTCCAGTGGTGAAAAACCAACAGGCGGTTACGGAATCGAACTTATTTCATTAGCCGAATATAATGGCGTGTATAAAGTGTTGGTGGGTGAAGGTAAACCTGCAGCGGATGCGATGGTTCCACAAGTGATTACTTATCCATTTGTCGTCGTTAAGTTTGTCGGTGATTTTGAAGTGACTGAAGTGGCAGACGAATCTTCAGTGGTCTTTGAAAGATTCGCTGAGTCTATGGTTAAACTATTGACAGTAGAGGGTGAGTATCAAGGTCAAATTGACAATTCAAGCATCGAAGTCAAGGTGGGCGAAAACTATATGGCTTTTAGAAATTATGAGTTTGATAGCCTTCTTGAAGGCATCGAAACAGGCGATATGGTGACGATTCAGTATATTGTCAACGAAGAAATGCAAAATATGCTTTATTCTATTGAAAAGTAAAGAAAATTGGTCAGAGTGATCAGGGGGTCGGACCCCCTGATCATTTTTTGTGCTATAATCAAAGTAATCACAGTAACGGAGGCGGAATCATGCAGAACGAAACAAATCAGTCCATAAGGCACTTTGGAGAGGTGCTTAAGGAAAATATTCAAAAGGTTATCGTCGGTAAAGAAAATGTCATCGAGCTCATCGCGACATCCATCATCTGTTCGGGCCATGTATTGCTTGAAGATATTCCAGGTACAGGGAAAACCATGATGGCAAAAGCGCTTGCGAAATCACTGGACGCCGACTTCAACCGAATCCAATTCACACCAGATTTACTGCCATCCGACCTAACGGGTCTGAATTATTTTAATCAAAAGACGAGTGAGTTTCAATTCAAAAAAGGGCCACTCATGAACCAAATCATATTGGCGGATGAGATCAATCGGGCAACGCCTAGAACGCAATCGAGTTTGCTTGAGGCAATGGAAGAACATCAGATTACGGTTGATGGTGTGACACATATGCTCAAAGAGCCTTTTTTTGTGCTAGCCACGCAAAATCCTATAGAGATTGGGGGTACCTTTCCACTTCCTGAAGCCCAGCTTGACCGTTTCTTTATGCAAATAAAGATGGGATACCCCACGCGCGACGAGTCGTTCGCGATTCTTAAAAGATTTAGAAAAGACAACCCGGTGGAATCGCTTCAGCCCGTTTTAACGACAGAAGATGTGATGCAAGCGAGAGCCAATTACACAGGCGTTCATATAGATGATTCAGTGACGCATTACATCCTTGATATCGTCGAAGAAACGCGCCAAAATCAAAATGTTGAGCTAGGCGTCAGCCCCAGAGGTGCGCTTGCCATGTTTAAAGCGGCTCAGGCTTATGCTGCGATCAAAGGGCGCCATTATGTATTGCCGGATGATATAAAAACACTTGTTGTGCCAATATTCGGGCATCGCATAAAACTCATCGATCCATATACAACCACCTCAAAAGAAGTCCTTGAAAAGATTTTGGAGAAAGTTCAGGTGCCGACAGAAACGTTATAAAAGCATGAGGGAGATCTAATGATTATACTTATTACGATATTAATCCTGTTTGGCGCAAGTTGGCTCCTTTCCGTCAAGTGGCACATCATCGCGCCATATGCATTCGATATTGAAAGAGAAATGGATCACGTCAGGGTCAAAGTGGGCGACACTGTACGCCTAACCACGACGATGACGAACCGAAAGTGGATGCCTTTGCCTTGGGTTAACGTATTTTCAAATATTGCCCCTTCGTTCAATTTTCAAGGGGAATCACGTTCAAAATTAACGCCGGATCATCTGGCTGAATACAACATGGTGACGTCCTTCCTTTTTTACGAGCGCGTTAAGCGACACGATGTCTTTATTCCAGAGAAACGTGGCTACTATAAACTCGAAGAAATGGTGGTTTCATTTGGCGACTTATTCGGATTTTCAAAGGCTGAGAAAACGTTTGATACCGATCAAGCGCTCTTTGTGCACCCCAAAGCGCAACCTCTATCGCGTTTTGATTTAATCCCTAAACATCAAATGGGACCCATTTCCGTTAAACGTTGGATCAGCCCTGACCCCATACTGGCTGTAGGTGCACGAGCATACACGCACGATGATCCCTTTAACACGATAGACTGGAAATCAACAGCGAAAACGGGGCATTTGCAAGTCAAAAAAATGGATTACACATCTGAACCGTCTTTGCACATCTATTTTGACGTTCAATCAAATCAAAAACATTGGAACGAAATCGACAAAGATGCGGTGGAAAATGGCGTCGATATCTGCGCATCCTTACTGGAGGAAGCGATGAAATTGCATGCGCCAATCGGATTTTGCGTCAACTCTGTCGATCCTTTTTCCAGAAATGCCACATTTATAGTCCCTTCATCGTCAAAGGCTCAAAAAAGCAAAATTTTAGATGCACTTGCAATGGTCTCGCCCTACAGAGGCCTACCGATGTCCCAGTTGATTCGCCAAACACACGGCAAGCTTCAAATGGGCACAGTCATCGTCGTCGTGACCGCTTGCCTAACACAGTCGCTCTTTGGAGAAATCAAATTTCTAGGAGAAAAGGGCTATCGTGTCAAAGTGATTGCACTTAAAAAGCCTGAAGGCATGGATTTCACAAGGCTTAGCGCCATAGAACTCATCGAGGTGGCGCTATGACTGGAAACCTCGTTAGAGCATTTGAAAATATACTGAGAATTTTGCTGCTCACAGTGGCAATATCAACCATGATTCATCGAGAGCTTGAGCTCGTCGAACAGTTTGATCGCATATTGATCGCGTCAGTGATTCTTTATGGATTAAGTGCCGGGTTTCAATGGCTCACAGAGAAGTCAGCCAGAAACATAAAACCATTTATGCCTTTGATCAGCTTGATTTGTGTGCTCGGCATGACGGCACTTTTGCTTAAGCCGACTTTTGAAATCTATAAATTTTCTGTCTTTATTGGGTTTGTTGCAATTTGGATCGCAGGTTCCGATTACGACTGCAGAAGCGATCGAATAAGGCCGGTGAGAAACCGTTTTATACTGAGCGTTCTTTTGCTCACCACCTTTTTCTTTGCACTATTTGCGAACCGTTTCGATGAGGCGTTTAACACAATTACGGAACAATACTTTCCAATTTATGCGCTAATTGGTCTACTATACCTTAATCTCATCAACATGAGAACGGCT
>DMYC01000011.1 GCA_003482695.1 Clostridiales bacterium UBA8960 | reverse complement strand
AAATCAGCAAGAAATCGCCACCGCTGATTGTCAATTGACTGATTTCAAACCCGCCACTCGCAGACAAGAATCTGGCTGAAAATGGGATGGAAATCAGCACACCTATGAATGATGAAAACATTGAAATCATCGCCACTACAGAGAGGCTCAGTATTTTCCCGCCTATGATCACACCGCGGTCAACGGGAGTAAGGAGCATGGATGCAATTGTTCCACGTTCTTTCTCCCCTGCGATGGAATCCATGCCGATGCCCATTGCGCCTGCGAAGATGAATATGGAAACGAGCATTGGCACAATATTGGCGATGCCCCGGTCAATCCCCTGATTCTCTTTTGGAATTTCGATACTCTGCGATTCGAGTGCGAATACAGATAAATAGGATGCATCACCTAAGCGGTCTGCCAAAACCATTTGACGGTATTCTTCGAGCAGTCCAGCGATTTTATAATTGGCTTCTAAAGAATAATCGCTTTTCGGTGAATAATAGCCTGTTACAAGTGGAATTTCGCTGTTTTCAAAATGATCTATCTTGGAACTGAAAGCGGGATCAAAAGCGAGGTAATAATCGTATGTCCCTTCCAAAATCAACTTTTCAGCGTCTTCCTTGCTCTGACCTTCTGAAACCAGAACCATGGTCTCATTTTTTTCGATTAAGGCTTTGACTTCTACTGGAATGGAGTGGCCAATGATTTGAGTCGTATGGGTTTCTATCTCATTTCGCGTTCTATCGATCATCAAACCCATTAAAGAATAGATGAGCGCGATACTGACCATCGGTAGGATGAAGCTTGTTATAATCAGTCGTCTATCTGTGAAGACGCGACGAAGTTCTTTTTTCGTGATGATCATCAGTGATTTAAGCATGATTGTCACCTCCTGAAAAGGCATCAGAAGAATAAGTGTCGGCATAAAGGTTGAAAAAGGCGTCATCTAAATTGCTTTCTCCCGTCTGAGACAATATTTCCTCAAGGGTGCCTATGGCTTTTATCTCGCCTTCCATGATAATGGCAAATCGATCGCACAGCTTTTCGGCCACATGCATCATATGTGTTGATATGATAACCGTCTTGCCCTGTTGTTTAAGCGATGTCAGGTAATCCGTCACCGCTTTTGCGGTGATGATGTCAAGTCCATTTGTGGGTTCGTCAAAAATGATGACGTTTGGATCGTGTATCAGGCTGACGACGATGGCAAGTTTTTGCTTCATTCCAGTGGATAAATCACCAATTTTTGTGTGCCTATAAGGTGTGACACCAAAAATATCGAATAGTTGCGTGATGCGTCTTTCAATGTCTGCTTCTGACATGCCGTGAAGTCTTCCAAAGAAGCGCGTGGTGTAATCTGGCGTGAAATGCGTGTCCATTTTGAGTTCATTCGTAAGAAAGGCAAGTTCGCGTCTTACTTTTTCCCCTTCTGTCTTTCCATCGAAGCCATTGACATGAATGGAACCTTCTGTAGGTTGGATCAATGTCGCAAGGCATCTTAATGTCGTTGTTTTTCCCGCACCATTAGGGCCGAGCAAACCAAATATTTCATTATCTTTAACATCAAAATCGATGCCTTTGACAGCCACTTTATATTTTTGCTTGTCTTTGTTGGCAGCCATTTGTTTCTTGGACAACACAAACGTCTTTTTAAGGCCTTTAATTTGAATCATAACCCATCTCCTATTCGTATAATAGATTTTTGCTCATTTTGTAATATTATACCACTGGTCATCCCCTTCTTCTGCATTCTTAATAAGATTTATGTGTATTTTAATGAATCTTTAATAAATCGCCGCGAAAAAAGAACAGGCTCGAGTTGGCCTGTTCAATAAACACGTTATTTACATCTTCCTTTTTTTAGGTAAAGCATTTTGTCTGCATGACTGATGAGTTCATCAAGGCAACCATGGATGCCGCGCTCATATTTGGCCATGCCTGCTTCAAGTGAAAGTTCATAGGGTTCAAGGCTATCCATATTGAATGCCTTAATTTCTCTATGAAGCGTTTCATAGACTTGCTCTGGTGCAATATGCGTGCAATCGGATTTATAGATTATAAATTCATCGCCACCGAGTCTTGCTACGGTGTCATTTTTAAAGACTTTCTTAAGTATATTTGAAGTATGGATGATCATTTGATCGCCATATGCATGTCCATGGTTGTCGTTGACTCTTTTAAGGCCGTTGACGTCGCAAAATATGATGCCCGGCGTTTTGTTTCGTCTTAACTGCGCTGGAAAATCAACATTTGCATACGAGAAAAAGCCTCTTCTGTTGAGCATGCCAGTCATCGTGTCCAAAGAGGCAAGTTGTGACATCTGTTGGCTGTATTCCTTCATTTGACTGTACATGTCAATTCGGCTAAGTGAATTGGTGATTTCTCGTCTAAGAGCTGTAAAGGTCTTGCTTTTAGCCGTTTTGGCATCTGCGACGATATAACCATAAGATATATTGTGGTGATTCACTGGATATACCAAAAAGGCCCTTTCATACGAGATTTCAAAAATGAATTGAGGCAAACCGTTGGCTGTTTTATAACTGTTTTTTTCAAATCGACGACCACGCACATAACCGTATTTATGGGTCATGGTTTTAGGAAATACAAACGTCTGTGGGTCTTCAATAATCTGCTTTCCATCATCATAAAGGCATAAGTGGAATTCAATGCCCAATGACTCCTCGAGATAATCGTGAATCGCGTCACTGAGTTTATCAAGTGTGTTGACTTGATCAAAGACATTGTGCATATGGATCGTTTGGTTATAGTCCTGGATGCTTTCGTGATATTTATTCATGTAGTGCTGTTTTTTGTATTGTTCACTCTTTGCATCGAGAGTTTCGCGGTAACAGCCACACGATTCTCTAAGTTTGACTTCTCCAAGCAGTTTTACGTCTTGAGTTTCACCACTTTTGAGGATATCGTACGCGGTTTTAACCATCGCATCAAAAGGCTGTTTGACGGTTGTAATCGGCACGTCGACAAGCCTTGATTGTTCAATATCATCAAATCCGACGACGGCGATGTCGATGGGCATTCTAAGATGTTTGTCGTGTACGGCTTGATAGGCGCCAAGCGCCATAAGGTCATTGGCACAGATGATGACATCCACATGTGCATCGATGAGCGCAAGTCCATTTTTATAGCCCGATTTTTTAGTGAAATCGCCTTCGAGGATTTGTGGTGGATCAATGCCGTGTTTTAACAGTGCGGCGAGTGTGCCGTTAATGCGTTCTTGTGACTCTGGTGTGCGGTCTGGTCCAGATATGATGCCATAGCGTTTATAGCCATGACTCATCAAATGCTCACAAAGTTCGTTACTGCTTGTGTAGTTGTCGAGCAGGACATTGGAACAACCTTCAATCGGTACGGAAATACTGACCCTCGGGATGTGTGAAAACTGGTCTATGTAAGCCTTATATGCCTCTGGTCCTACGTAGTGGTTCAGCGATCCAGTCAATGAAATCAAACCGTCCATTGGAAGGTGCTTCATCAAGTTGAAAATGATGTTGCTGTACATTTCATCGTCAAATGTCGAGGCGATGGGTTTTCCACAGAAAAAGTAGACACGGTCCTCCCCCTCATCGACATATTCACTTAAGCTGGTCCAAATTTCTTCTTGGTATAAATCTTCTGTTGTAGATAGCATCATCGCGTAAATATTACCCATAATATGCTCCTATATGTATGAATGTCGTAAAAAAACCTATGTGGCGGGCACATAGGTAATGATCATATGCAACCGGCTGCCAT
>DMYC01000315.1 GCA_003482695.1 Clostridiales bacterium UBA8960 | reverse complement strand
GCCTTGTTTCAAGCCTCACGACATGTGGCTGTGGCAACTGAAGTTCAGCAGCATCTTCTATGGTTACGATGCGTTCATCTTCTGGAATGAATGATGATAATACGTTAAGCGTCGTTGTCTTTCCACTACCTGTTCCACCTGATACAACCACGTTCATTCGACCTTCAACACAAGCTTTCAAAAACTCGGCCATCTTGGAGTTGAGTGTACGAAAACTAATTAAATCTTCAATCCTGAACGGATCTTCGGCAAACTTTCGGATGGTAATTGAAGGCCCATCAATCGCAAGTGGCGGTATGATCGCATTCACACGGGAGCCATTTGGAAGCCTCGCATCAACCATCGGCGAACTCTCGTCTATTCTTCTGCCTATTGTTGAGACGATTTTCTTAATCACATGCATCACGTGGTTGTCATCCTTAAAATGAATGCCCGTTTTGACAAGTTTTCCTTTGACTTCGATAAACACATTTTCAGGACCATTCACCATAATTTCGGTAACATTGCTATCTTGAAGCAATGTTGTAATCGGGCCAAATCCAATAATCTCATCGAGCAGCTCATCCAAAATGCGTTTTTTTTGTACGGGCGTTACATTGAGCGATTCTTTTTCAATATTTTTTGTTATGATCACTTTTAGTTCTTGTTTTAACGATTCATTTTGCTCTGAAATTTCATTGAAATCAATATCAAGATCATTGATGACTTGCGCTTGAATTCGCATCTTGAGCTCAATATATGGGTCTTTTTCCTTTTCAGCCGCCCTAGAGACTTTTTTCTCAGGCGTTGTTTCTTCCAAACGTTTTTTTAATGACATAACTCACCCCACCTTGTTACTTCACTAAGATTTGACAAACGGCCAATAAGGGTTTATACAAACTGCTTCCTTTGGTAGTGACAAATGGAATTCCCGTATTGATTGAAGTTCTCACAAGCTTGATGTCTTCAGGCAAATAGGCTAACACATCATAAGGAAATGTCTTTTGAACATTGGCTTTCGTGACACCAAACTTATCGTAAGTCATATTGACCAGTATTTTAACTTTGTTGTTGTCATAATTTAAGGATTGCATGACTTTTAAGCTCATTTTAGTATTTTTTAGGCCTGTCACTTCAAGATTGGTCACGATGACGACATGATCGGAAACATCAAGGGCATTTAAAGTGATTTCACTATAATTCACACCTGTATCGATAACGATGACATCATAATGTCTTCTTACAAGCTCAAGTATCAACTTAACTTGATCTTTGGAGATGTACTCAGCCGACTCAGGGTCTTTCGGCGCAAACAGCATATGACAATTTTCTTTGTGCTTATATATAAAGGGTAGAATATCCTCATAAGACTGAATGGGGCTATCATCAAACATTTCTTTAATCGTCAGTTCATTTTGCTTATTCATCATGAGCGCAATATCTCCGAACTGCAGATCCAAATCCACAAGAAGCACTTTCTTGCCGAGCTTTTCATGGATAAGCATTGCTGAATTAAGGGCAAGCAGCGACTTTCCAACGCCACCTTTGGCACTGAAAAAACTGAGGACCTTTGCTTCATGAACTTGAGTGCTTTCCTTATTGGGTTGCTCGTGGGTTTGGTATCTCGTATAAGTTGTTTTAATCGTTTCAATCAACTCATCCATGTCAACCGGTTTCATGATGTAGGCCTTTGCACCCGCTAGCATCGCCTTTTTAAGGTACTCGCTTTCTTGCTGGACACTCATCATGATGACACGGACAGAAGGATGTGCATCACAAACAGCTTGAGTTGCCTCAAGCCCGTTCATGATTGGCATATTGATATCCATAAGGACGATATCCGCCTTCTTTTTTTTAAGGAGCTCAACCACTTCAAGACCGTTTTCACATAGTCCTACAAGTTCGAACTCAAGGTCACTAGATGCAAGCATCTTCTGAATCATTTCCCGCATTTCTTGTACGTCATCTGCAACTATGATTTTAATTGCCATTTGAATCGCCTCTCTCTGCCAATACAGGTATTTTAATACCTGTTCCTGTTAAAATCATGTTTTCATTATCAATTCTGTTGACTTGTTGGATCAACGTATAATTTGATTCGATGCCATAAAATTTCTGGCTGATGGAACGAAGCGTATCACCATACTGTACGACATAATAGATGTACTTATCGTATACGTATGCGTTTGGATCGACCAAAAGTGGTGTTCTTCCAATTATGTCGTATTCAGGTTCGACATCTTTCATCTGATACATGTCGTTCAGCAACAGTTCTTGCCAAATAGCGCCCTCTGTCACATAGATGAAATCACTATCCATCGGTCTTAACGCCAACTCGAGATAACCTATTTCTTTAGCCAAAACCAACATCTCAACATCCATAATCGGAACAGCTAAAGTGATAAAGAAAGAGGTGACTTCCGTTTCACCTTGAGCCTGTGTTTGTGGTGTGCTTTCTCTAAACAACTGTTTGTTGACAGCTAAAACTTCCGAGTTTTGAATGAACAATTTGGTTATATTCGGTCTCGTTCTGTTATTTTCTGACATAGGCGGCAACACCACGATTACGTCCACAAAGTCACCTGGTTTAATAAGCCCATTCACACCGGTAAGATTATTTACATTTACGGTGACTGCCCTATTGTTTCCTGTAAGCTTAAGACTCAGTTCGTCAGCAAGCGAATCCACAAGTGCATTTGCTCGAACCATCTCATCTGCATAGATGCTTCCTGATGAATACTTTCCTATAACGCTTTCAACCGAACCAATGGGTGTTCCTAGAACACCCTGCTCCGGCACTTGTACGATTTTAAGCATTTCAGATGTAAGTTGCGTACGAGGTGTGATATCCACTGCCGCTACGACAACCCCTATCGTCTTCACCTCATTTACAACTGGCTTGTCCATACTTCTTAAATAAACGAACAATGCACCTGCACCTATGAGCGCCATTAGGAAAGCTAACAAAAAAATGCCTTTACTTGACTTCTTCATAATGTTCTCCTCAATTGACCAATTTCACACCGTATGTGCCACGATCCACTAAACTGGTATCAATCTCTCCATTGACGACAAACCTAACAAATCGTGCATTTATTTCAATTTTACCTGCTTTTTTATCGATATTCTCTACAAAAACCTGAGCAAAGCCTGTTACCGTTACAGTATCACGACCACTCACGATCAGTGTACTGACAAGAGGCACTGTCCATAACCTTTCTGAATCCCTAGGGTGCGTTTCGAAAGTATGCGGTATGTCATTGATATACGTTTGTAACTGATTTGAGACATTGGCCATATTTCCTGGCTCAGTATTGATCTCATCGCCTATAGAAATTTCTCCGTCGTATCCATAAAATGCATTGTACTCATAAACAGATGAACCTGAACCGCCAAGTGCCACAACACCGTAATTGCCATGATATCCATCGCCAGCGCCTTGCTTAAGGGTGACCACCGCTCCATACTGATAAGGAAAATCTTCAACTGCAAAAGGCCTCAACCCGCCCTTGACGGATCTAGTCGCGCCTAGGATGACTTTTGATTGCGCTTCAACGGTCGTTTCATTAAGCCCTAATACTTTTAAAAATGTATATTGTACGTCGCGATTGCCCAGCAGTTCGATAGACTTGTTGTCTACAGCAACAGTGATGGTTACATCATCTGGATTTATGCCGTTTTGAGCCAAGTAGTCCTTTGCGATTTGAATCGCTTTTAACGGCTTCTCAGGCAACTCTTGTGCACCTGCTAATGCTGCGTAGTCGAGCGCATTTGACAGCTCAGTTCGATCCAAAATCACGACGCCTACATCTATGGCAGCACCCGCACTACCAAGTAGTACGACCAGCATCACCATGACCAATATGCTTATACTTCCCTTTTCATTTGTCATTTTCATAATCTACCTCTATTCAACGCGCATTGTCGCTTTGACTTTCAAGTTAAAGTTACTGCCCAATAATGCGTCCATAAATGGGGTCAAGAAATCATGTGCATAAGTGATTTCCACAGTTACAGAATCGCCACGGCTTCTGCTTGAGCTCGTCGGCGCTATTTTGATGGTCATTCTATTTGGATCCGTATTAACCGCCACGTTATTAGCCCTCAAAATGGCGCCCACATCATCGCCGCCAAGGCTAATATACCTTGCCGCTTCCCTTGAAGCATTCGTCAGAGTCAAGTAACTGCTAAACATAAAACCGAACTCGATGATGCCGATTACGATAAGTAACAACACCGGAATCACAAGCGCAAATTCGACCATGGACTGACCTTTTTCTTTTTTTATCAATAATT
>DMYC01000372.1 GCA_003482695.1 Clostridiales bacterium UBA8960 | reverse complement strand
AACCATCATAATTTGAGCAAGTGGATGAATTTCATGTTTTTTTAGTCCTAGCGGATAACCACTCCCGTTAAATCTTTCGTGATGTTGTTGTGTGACAATGCGTACCAAGTAGTGCATTTTATCACAATCATTGAATTCCTTGGAATAGAATGCAGTGTGTGCTTTTACGAACTCAAATTCTTCAGTTGTTAGCCTTCCTTGCTTTTCTAAAATAGACTTTGGTATAATAATGTTCCCAAACTCCATCATTATAGCACTGTTAAAGAGAATTTTTAGCTCTTGCATGGTTAGTTTTAAATCTATGCCCATTAAAACGGATAAAAGTGCGGTCTGAATCGCATGCTGTGTACCATAAAGTTTGAGAGATTTCGACTCAAATATTTGATAAATCCGGATTTGATTTTTAACTAAATATAGGATGATGTCTTCAGCCAAACGTTGAGATTTTTGAACAAATAGATCTCTTTTTTCTATGTATTTCTTATAATGAGATATGGCATTTGCATGCTGACGTTTGCTATAGTAAGTCGTAAACTCTATCTCAGCATTTTTGATAAGTTTTATGAGTGCATTGATTTCTTCATAAGGCAATGATGGGTGTTCATCATTTTTTTCATTTTCAGTTTTGACAAAAATTGAGAGATATCCATAATAAGATAAAGCCTCTAACATTTTGTCGTTAAGCACTGTGCCTCTCTGAACTAAAATATTAAACCTTGGGTCATATAAGTTTTGATTGATGACCACATCTTTCTGCAAATCTTTGAGAGCAACTCGCTTCATAAAGACCTCCTATGTAGTGTGTTTTATCGTAAAAGCAATAATGTCGATTAAATAGCAGCGAAAAACACCACATTTTAGTGTGATGTTTTTCGCATTCAATCTTACAACTCCCCAGCGAGCCCAATTTCATGAGCCGCCTCTTTCATACCATCTATCGTCCACTGAATCACTTCATCGAGTTCCATACCCAGCATTTCACAGCCTTTGAGGATCACTTCGCGGTTGACACCAGCGGCAAAACTCTGTGTCTTGAACTTTTTCTTGATCGATTTCACTTCCAAATCCAACACGCTTTTGCTCGGGCGCATGTAGACTGCAGCCGTGATCAGCCCAGTAAGTTCATCTGTCGTATAAAGCACTTTCTCCATGAGGCGCTCAGGCTCAATATCGGTGCAGATGCCATATCCGTGCGACATCACAGCCCTGACGATGCTAGCGTCCACGCCTTCTGCTTCGAGGATTTCTTTGCTTTTATGACAATGCAAATCAGGGTACATCTCATAATCCAAATCGTGCAAAAGTCCGACCACACCCCAGTAATTTACATCTTCGCCGTGTTTACTTGCGAAGTAACGCATGACCGCCTCAACCGATAACCCGTGCATGACGAGCGACTGCGTCTTGTTATACTTCGTCAAAAGTTCATAAGCCTGTTCTCTGTTCATGATATTTCCCTCCTCTTTCCAAATGCTAAAATATTTCCATCAAAATCTGCGACATAAGACGTAAAGTCGCCCCAATTTCTCTGCTTCGCCTCACTAATCCCCCTCGCACCAAGCGATAGTGACCTTTCATAATAACGCTCAGGCGAATCCACATACAAATAAATTTCACATCTTGGGTATGCCGTGTTTTGATTCGGATTATCAATATTGCCTTCTAAGATTTCCACGATGCCGTTTCCTGGAAGTAGACCCAGATAAGTCGTCTCGCTGAGTTTGATTTCGGTCATACCATCCACATCAAGCGCAGGTGCCCTGTCAAAAAGCGCAGAATAAAAGTCTCTCGATTTGCTTTGGTCTTCTACATAGATGATGAATATGATTTTACCTGTGTCGATCACTTTACCCCTCCAATAGAATCGTTTTTAATATTGTATCATAAGATTGTGAGTTGTGGTATGAGTTGTGATGAGTTGGTGAGTTGTGGTACCGGGTTCATTTACTCAACATTTCAAGTGAATGCTTTTGAACGAGCGCCGTTTTATTATGCCATGCTTTCTCATCACTTTGAAATTCACAATCAAAAATTCGATCTGACAGACCACTCACAATGCGGTACGCAGCCATTGCATGGGTATTTGTAATATTCGTTGAATCAGCTTCTCGTAAAAAAGATTTTATTTTTTCATCGTTGTTCCAATATACCAATTCTACCAACTTTGCCCTATACTCTAACGCCTCAGAAGTTATGTTAGGATTAACGCGTTTATCATAAGCATGCTGTGCCTCATGCTTTAAAAACGAAATCAAAAAATGATCGCTCCCGAGATCGTAGCATTGTTTGACGCAACACAACGTGCCATCGTCTTTTGCCCAACCTCCGGTTCCAGTCAAACCCATAGAAATATAATCCATCCAGCTTCTCGATATGAATCCCTCAAGCATAATGACTTTGTAGAGCTCCTTTCCCGACGGTAAATCAACCTCATAAATGACTTCTTCAGTATCTTTCCAAATGTATGGGCCCAAAATGCCTTGTGTCTCTCCACCTAAAAACGAATAGCCTTCGCTCAAAACCAACTTAGCCACTTCTTGCTCAACATCTGAGTTGCTTACTGTGTCGGTGGCAAGCCCACAGAATTCGCGAAAAGTTTGATATAATTTAGTTTTTGCCACATCAGTTGAAAGCTGTTCCCAAAAAACATCGTGATAATAATTTTGGTAAATTTGATCGATTTGATCAATTATTGAATTGTCCGTTCTTCAAACAAGGTTTTTATTTATAAAAACATCTACATACTGTTCGTATAGTTCTCTTTTTTCTGGTATTTCACTTAGATATAGCATCGCTTCTTTAAGCTTTCCCTTCCAAAAAAACGATTTGAATTCAAGCTCGTTAAAATTGGGCACTTAAGTACCTCCTTCATCATTCATTGGAAGTTCTTCCATCGCTAATATTTGAAGTATAACATTAAAAAAACAATTTATACGAAATTTTTAATAGTGAAATATAAAAAAACACATAAATATATGTGTTTTTTTATTGAATCTCATTTTATTTTTTCTCACCATGATTAGGTTTCTCTCAGCTAATAGTCGTAGCCTAATTTTGAGTGCTTTAAATCTTCGTAGAAGTTGGCGACAGTTGCATTCCAGTAAGGCATGAGATAAAAGAAACCCAAACCTAATGTTATAATCCCAACAAAAAACCATCCAATAAAACTTAAACAAAGCATAAACAAACGCATTTTTTGACCATCCATGAGTTCTTTACTTCTTTCGATTGCTTCCATAGCACTAATTTCAGGATAATCATTCATAATGTAGTAAGCCATCGAGTATCGAAGTGCAGCAATAATCCCTGGAATAATCAATAAAAATGCCCACAAAATGGTGAATACCATCTTCAAAACATGGAGTAAAAATGTTTTTCCGAAATGAGGAAAACCACTAAAAAGATCATCTAAATTGCCATCTTGATTTTTAGTAAGCCCTAAGAAGTATGCTGCAAGACCAAAGTGGATTGGTCCACTGACAATAAATGAAATCAGCGAAGCTGCGCTGCTAACTCTGTTTTGAAACCACTCGCCGTTTGCGAAAATAAATGATGCAGATTCGCGGCTTCCATTGCCTGTAAATGCATCTGTTAAAAGCCATGCGACAACAGAGACGATAATAGCCATGACCCATTTCCCGCTTAATTGGCTTAAAGCCAGTTCCTTCAGTTCTCTATTTTCTTTCATCGTTTCCTCCCCGTTTGATGGCAGTAATCATAATTGCCTGCTTGGCTGACTTTGTATGTTGTATTAAGGATAACCTATCCTATGAAGGATAAATACCAACCAAAGTTGGTTTGTTGTGAGCGATGGGATTACCTGAGTAATGGTACCGGGTTCATTTG
>DMYC01000133.1 GCA_003482695.1 Clostridiales bacterium UBA8960 | reverse complement strand
TCTTGGGGGCGTTCAAATGAAAGCCGCCGCTCTATTTCATCATTTAACGGATGCTTGCTCTCGCCATTGACCTCTGCTAAAGAGAGCCATTTGTTCGATTTAACGATTTCATGTTGTTCCGTCTGTAGTGAACGGCTCATCACCTGATCGACATCCAATCGATTCACGACGACGCCACTATCATTGCCAATCGTGGGCATGATCCAATCGATGAATCCAGAAGCACTGGTAAGACTCAAGTGGCTTATGCCACGCGCCCACACTTTTTCTCTTTGCGCACCATCAGACACTGTGGCAAAGAGAATCAGTTGGTCAACCGGACGCGTAAGTCCAACGTAAAGCACGCGCATCTCTTCTGATAGTGTTTCAATTTTAATTTGTTCTTTTATCGCAAACTGTGGTAAAGTCTTAGATTTTGACCTTAATGCCAAATCCACATTCACGAGACCGATACCGAGTTTTTTATGGAGAATCATATCACCACTGGCATCCATAAAGTTGAATTTACGACCAAGACCACTGATTATGACGATTGGAAATTCAAGGCCTTTTGATTTATGAATGCTCATCAACCTCACGACGTTATCTTCTTCACTGATAACATTTGCGACGCCATAATCGCCGCTATTTGAGCTCATATTGTCGACAAACTCGATGAATTGTCCGAGTGTCACGATTCGAGACCCCTTAAGGGATGTCGCTCGATCGATGAGCAACTTGAGATTGGCTTGTCTTGACTGGCCACCTGGCATCGCGCTTACATAATAATAAAAATCGGACAATTGCACCGTCAGCCAAACGAATGCATCGAGTGGCATATAAGTCGCTTTATATCTAAGTGTATGGAGTATATCCAAAAACCGGTTTAGCTTTACTTTTAAAGGATTCTCAACATCAAGTATTTCAGCTGCTCTAACGCATTTAAAATAATAGTAAGTGCGTTCCGGAATCGCACACTTGATTTCTAAAATTTCCTCCATCGTCAATCCGACAAGCGGTGATCGAAGAATCGTGAGCATCGGCAAGTCCTGCAAAGGGTTATCCACAATTCTCAACAATGCCATTATCAAATTGATTTCAAGCGTGTCAAAATAACCTGATTGACTATCTGCATAAAGTGGGATGCCTTCATCGAGGAAAATCTGCTCAAATGTAGGGGTCCAAGACTTTGAACTTCTTAATAATACAACGATGTCCTTAAATGAACATGGTTTGAACGTCCCCTTCTTCGGATCGAAAACTGGCGAACCAATTCGACTCTTAATTGCGCCCGCAATGGCAAGCGCTTCAAGTTCCTCGGTCTTAAGCTCCTCAAAAGCGGCATCATACTCACGTTCATCCTCCTCTTCTTCATCGGAAAGCATCGTTTTTTTAGATAGGATGTTAATTTCAAAGGTCGACTTTTCCAATTTCTCAAAAACCATCCCAGGATACAGCTTTGCGTCATCGTCATAATTGATTTCACCAAGTTTTTCAGACATGATGGCACTGAAAATTCGATTGACACTTTCTAATATTTCTCCTCGCGTTCGAAAGTTTCTCTTTAAGTCAATGCGTATATCCTTTTGCACCATACGACGATTGACATTCGCTAAAATTTCGGAATAGCTTTCAGAAGTTTGACTTTGAATCAAAGCGCGCTCACGATCAGTCAAAAGGGCATCAAGCTTTGTGAACCGCTTATACTTGGTGATGAACAGCTCAGGATCAGCAAGCCTAAACTTGTAAATGCTTTGCTTGACATCGCCGACCATAAAAACGTTGTTCTCTTTACAAACGGCGTTTATGATATGTTCTTGAATGCCACTGGAATCTTGATACTCATCTACAAAAATATACTCGAATTTTTCTCGTAATAGCGCTGATATGTCAGGATCTTCCAAGATTTCGATGGCGTAGTGTTCAAGGTCATTGAAATCCATCAAGTTTTTTTGCTTTTTCATCTCTTGATATTTTTTTGAAAAAGCCATCGTCAACTCGCAAATCTGCAAAATACTGTCGCCAAGTGTGCTTATTTCTTCGTTGAATCTTTGAATAGGCTTGTACTCGAAGAATTTTTTGATGCTCTCAAAAACCTGTTTTTTAACAATTTTATCTCTTATGTTGTCTTTGACCTCGCTCACGCAATCGGGATCATAAAGGTCCTTCTCACCTTTCTTGATCGATGCAATTCGGTCAAACTTGAAATTAAGTACCGCATTGCCAAAGGCGTTAAAATCGTCTGATAAAGCGAGTATATTTTCAAGGCCTTTAATATCGCTTTCAAAAGTTGGAATATATGGAGCTGGACCTCCTGCTTCAGAACTAAGCTCTATCGCTTTATATAGGAGATCTATCGCATTTTCCAGTTTGCTGATAAAGTGTGACTTTAATCGCTCAACCCATTTTGACCGAAGGTCATGATTTTCGTCTGAATATGCTGCACCGTTAAAATCCAACCATTTTTGGGGATGCGGCTGACTTTGTATAAACCGATACAGTTGCATGATCAACTCAATAAGTTTTTCATCACTGCGATTGCCAGAGTACGATTCAACAAAGTTCAAAAACGAATCTTCATTCTTTTCAAAATACATTTCTAGAACTTCCATAATCGCTTCTCTTACCATAATGACGCGTTCCGGCTCTCCCATCAACTTAAAACTAGGGTCACAATCTATCTTTTGAAAATGACTTCGGATAACATCTAGGCAAAAGGCGTGAAATGTTTTAATATTGGCGCGATTAAGGAGTTTGATCTGTTCATTCAAATAAACCGAATCGCCTTCGTTTTCATCGATTGCCTTCGAAAGTGCCAGTTCAATCCTACCACGCATTTCACTTGCTGCTGCATTTGTATAAGTCACGACAAGCAATTTGTGAATTTCAGCTTCTCGAGATAGGACCAGTTTCGTGATGCGTTCAACCAATACCGCTGTTTTACCGGATCCCGCCGCCGCAGATATAAGCAAATTAACACCGCGAAGATCAATCGCAGCTTGTTGCTCAAATGTCCATCTCGCCATGTGGTTTCTCCCCTATTTTTTCTATGACTTCATCATTGCTGTACGCTTTTAAATACCTGTAATGGTTGCCCTCGAAATGAGGATCGAATTGGCAAATCGCCTTGAAATCACAATATTGGCAACTGACAAACCCTTTGGTTTTACATGGACGAATTTCAATATTACCTGCGTTTAATGAATTGCCAATACTTTGGATGGTCTGTTTAACGTGATGCATCAACCCAACAAATGCATCAAGTGGAAGCAACTTTGAATCTTTCGTGAATGCGCCATCCGTTTTAACTTTGACTTCAATAACATCAGAGGCGTTATTATCAAAAATGAGTCGATCGATATGCCTTAAAACAGATGCGTCTTCAAGAGCAAGGCCATCCAGTTTTAATGCGGAAGCAATCTGCTTTTCAATAATTTCTGCGACTTGTGCAGTCGACTCAATAATCGGATCGTCAATTCTAAAATAGAAAGCACCTGCAGGTAGAATTTTATCCACTTTCAAGTATTCAGGATTTTCAAGACATGCGCTTAGATATACCATCAGTTGCATTTGCAGACCATTATAAATGTCAGACATTGTTAGCTGTTTTTTACCTGATTTATAGTCGATGATTTTGATATACGTTTGATCATCAATTGTAACTTTATCGATGCGATCGATTACACCACGAATCAACATGCTTTCTCCACTTGCTAATCTAATATGGATAGGAGGCGCACTTTCTGACTCGCGGCCAAATGCAACTTCAAAAGCAACAGGTTCAAACAACCCGTTCTTTAGATGTTCTGTCAAAACCCATGCCGCTTTTTTTGATACCCTTTTTAATTTGTTGATCAAATACTTGTATTGGTGCTTTGACTGAAAAACATCAAACATGGTTATGTCACCAACAATGGTTTCAATTAATCGATCGCTTTCCTCTTTCGTTATTTGATCCCATGCCAACTGGTTCTCATATATATGTTTGCCGTACAACTCAAGCGCTTTGTGGAAAAGCGTTCCAATATCAGGCGCGCCTAACTCATATTGTTTCTGGGGTATAGGCTTCAATCCCGAATCAACAAAATACTTGAATGGGCACTGAATATACTGCTCAAGCTCAGAAACACTTGTGTGGATCGGCGTAGAAAATGCAGCGGAAATATAACGGTCTTCAAGTTGATTTACACCATTCGAATGCGTTAATCCCGAAAGCAACATTTTGGCTTTTTCAGGTTTGTGCATCACATACCACTTAAAAACACCGTACCAAATATCAGAAATCGGATAACCATCCACCGATCGACGCATTTCAAGGGCGAGATGTTTAACCGTTCCTTTGGCATTGGAGATTCTATAGGATATCTCGCTGTCATGCGTTCTTTCGTCATCAATTTGGAGGTTTTTACATATCTTTTGCAATTTTGAAATGTAGTATGATGGCCTGAGTGCCCCTCCCTCAGAGTCCGATCGCGCGTAACTGAAATAAAGTTTCTCCGAAGGCCTTGACAGTGCAAAATAAATATTGAACTGCTCTTTATTTACAAACATGGTTTGATCCGCTACAAAATCGATGCCACGCTCCTTAAAAATGGCTTTTTCGGAATCGAGTATCAATTGCTTGTCTTGACCGATCTCAGGCACAATGCCATCATTGAAGCCTAGAAAGAAAAGGACCTTGATCGGATGTGCTCTCGATCTGTCAACAGAACCGACCAGGACATGATTTTCATTTAGTGGCAACAGTCCCACTTCTATCGTTTCAAAACCTGCCTCTAAAATATGAATGACATCATCGAGGTTGAAAAGGTCATCGCCCATAAGATTTGCGGCTTGATCAAATAAATCCATCGTAAGATTCCATATTTGTGTATTGTATTGTGCGCTGTCAAATTGAGATGATTCAATAAACGAAGACACCCTTTCACCTATGATAGCAAACACATCCGCTTGCACCAACATGTTGAAAATCGCCTCTATCACGTTTTTTAAAGGCGCTTTACCTTGTCTGATTACGCCACTAAAACTCAAGAGGTGTTCACGTACCCTATTGATTTGATCTAGACTGCAACCATATTTCACTTCTTTGTCAAACTGAATGTTGAGTTTAGATTCAGATAGACCATATTGCCTGATGTAATTTTCAAAGCCGTATAAAGCCATGTCTTCAAACTTGAAGAAACCTGATTTCAAGAAGGTCATGACATGCTCTACGCCGTATCCAGACTTTATCATTTTTAAATAGGCCAATATTAGTCTTACTAAGGGATTGGTATAGGCAGAGATCTTCTTGTCCATAAAATATGGGATTTCAAGTTCATCAAATATGCACTTGATGTTCATTTCATATGCATCCAAATCATTCGTCACGACAGCGAAATCTTGCCATTTAAATCCCTGTTCCCTGACAAGTTCCAACATTTTGGAAGCACAAAACTCAACTTCATTGATTCGGTGGTCCGCCGCAAAAATATGGATGTTCTCAAGATTGACCTCTTTTTTGTTATATGGATATGCGCATAAATTTTCTGCAGTGTGTCTAATGTCCGTACTGGCGAAGTCCGATTCGCATGCAATCGTTTTTAAAACTTGTTGACGTTGTTTCGCAATTGCTGCAATTTTACTGAAAAATGTGTTTGTATGTTCAAAAATGCCGTTACTAAGTTTGCCATCCGAACAAATGCTTACAGTAGTCTCCTTAGCGATTGACATGATTACCGATAGTATTTCAAGTTCTTGCTTTGTGTAGCTATCAAACCCATCAATCCATACATATGCATCCTTGATGCTTTTCGATGTGGATAACGCCTGAAGTAGAAAATCGTATGTGTCTTCATCATCAAAGTACTTTTTTTCTTTTTCCGTCTCATACGCTTTATAAATCAAGTTCAAGTCTGTAAGTTTATACTTTAATAAGGTGTGATCTGAAAACTGATGAACTAAAGCATCAAGATTTGAGGGGCGAATCATCGTTTGCTTAAATTCTTTGATGATGTCATTCACTTTTGATAAAAATCCGACCTTGTCATATGCGCTTTGATAAACATTTAGTTCGTTTTTCACTTCCGAAAACAATTTTCTAAGCAGCATGAGCTGCCCGACCTCTGTAATTTGAATACCTTCCGGCTTTCCAACTTCAGAAAAAATTCTATAGGCAAGTCTCTTGAAACTGACGACCTCAATCCCAATAAAACCTTCCAAATCACCAAATTCGATCAATTGCTTCTCAGCTTCAAGTGTAAATTGCTCAGGTACAATTAAGAAAACCTTTGCATCATCTGCTTGGATTCGCTCGAGGATTTCATTATAAATGCGTTCTGTTTTGCCACTTTTTGCCTTACCATAAACGATTCTAACCATAACGCCTCCAGCAATTACTAATGGTTCTATTTTATCATCATGGAATTGTTATATCAAGGAACTAAGATGATTGCACTACTTATTGAAAGGCGTTATAATCGACTGAGAGAATAAAATGGAAAAGGAGACAAAAATGAAATCATTTAAAAATATCCAAATTCTCATACTTGGACTTATATTGACAATAAACGCTTTCCTGTTACCCTTTCAAGCATTGGCATTCAGTCCCAAATACTATATCAGTCAATTCACAGAACTGAGCGTACACGAGTCGATCGGCATCGGTATCGAATCGCTTGAACGCGTGACAAATGTGCTGATAGACTATATTAACGATGGCTCAGGCGACTTAAATATCGTGGAAGAGGTTCACGGTGTACCCACAGTTTATTTCAACGAAAAAGAACAACATCATTTACATGACATCCTACTACTGATTAAAACCGCTCGACAGTTTTTGATCTTGTTGAATGTCATATTAATCATATTGTTCGTCAGCCTTTACTTTATGAACGAAAAGAATAAAACCAGGTACATGGAGTCGGTCACTAAAGCCTTCAAAATAGCCGTATACACTGCCCTTTCTCTTTTAATCGCTTTAGTCGTTCTGTACTTCATCGACTTCGATTGGGCTTTTAGAAAATTTCACGAAATATTCTTCACAAACGATTTATGGCTGCTTGATCCTAGAACAGATCGCCTCATACAGCTGATGCCTTTGGAATTTTTCGTAAGTTTCACAAAGGATTGGTTGAGTCGTGTCGCGATTGTCTTGATATCCTATGTACTGATTGGATTTGTTTTACCAAAGCGTAATCGTGTTAAAAAGGGTACCTTTTAAATAAACTCTGTTCCCGAAGATAAGGTTCATCAAACCTGACGACCCATGCTTTTAACAGTAGCAACAATGCACTAAATGTGACCAAGCCTTTTTTATAGAGTTCAATTTGCTCTATGAAGAAGGCTTTTTCTTCAGGACTAAGACCGTCTTTAAAATACCCGAACAAATGCTGTAGTACATTCACATTTTTTCCTGGTCTTAGTTGACTTGAGTAAATCACTTTTAGCTCGTTTTCATATTTTTCAATGACGTGGTCTATGTTTAATTTTTCATGATTTGCAACGATATGGCCCATTCTTTTGAGTGCGCTTTGATTGTATGCCATCATCAAATACTTGTTTCTAGAATGAAAAGCCACAAGCGACTGCGCCTTGTTTTCAGCTGCCTTAACCTTCTTGAAATCATAGTGCATGGACACACTTGTCAAGAAATGCTCCCTTATCTCCTCATTCAATAACCGCCCGTCGTCCTCGACGATTAAACTGAGCACCCTTTCTTTTACAGCGCCACCAAAAAAGCCGTGCGTTTTCGTCATTAGACTTGGGACTTTTCCATAGTTGCCATAGTGTTTAACCTCTTTTACCCCGCAGGTTGGCGATTTACATTTAAGTATCACGCCATCAAATGTGGCCTCGTCGAATCCATTAAAAAAGGATTCGATATATGTGTTCATAGGCTCGGTATACTCAATGCCTGAATAAGATCCCATCAATTTGCTTTCGCCTTTTTGCGTAACGATTCGTATGGCTTCTCTTGGCGATGGCAATCCAATCCCCATCTCAGGGCAAATCGTGACAAAATCCACCGACGGTTTTAACATTTCAACAACATCACTTTTTAATTGACTGCCATCATAACGGCAGTGACAAAATCCCAAACATGCGCTTACCAATATCTTTGGTTTCATGTTCCCTCCACATTGATAAAAAGGATTGTCCGACCAATGGACAACCCCTCAATCCAATTATTTAATAAACTCTCTTATTTTGAATCCCTTTTCTTCTAATTTTTTAACGATTTTGTCGATGTCTTTGCCTTCAAGCCTAATTGATATCTCCTGAATACCCATAACCTCAGTATCGAGCAACGCAATATTCGTGATGTTGCCATCATTTTTAGAAATGGTTTCAGCTATTTTCGTTAAAACGCCTTTAAAATCATCTGTTAGAATGGATATTTTGGGATCCTTTAGCCCATAAACTTTTGTGAGAATGCCAAACAATGCATTTTGAGTCACGATGCCTAAAAATTCATTGTGGTCGCCCACGACTGGAATGAATCTTCTCTTATTCTTAAAAAAGATGTCTGCCGCTTCTTCGATGAACAAGTCCGGAGAAACAGGTTCAACTGTATCAACAATGAATGCACTGACTGGTTTTTCAAGATAGGCATCAATATCACCAAATTTTTCCTTAAAAAAGCTTTCATAGATAAATTGCTTGGATAAAAAGCCTACAAACTTTCTATCTTCGGCCACAGGCAGTGATAAAAAACCATTCTCCTCGATCAACTGAATCGCATATTTAGCAGTATCAGTTGGTTTCAACACTTTCAACTCGTTAGCAGGTGTCATGATTGCTCTGACTCTCATTATTATTCCCCTTTCACTTCTCTATATTCGCTAATAGATTTCCTTAAAACAGCGCTATTTCATTTATGCCCAATTTATTTATATCATAACAATAAAAATAAAGAAAATATAAATTTTTATACATCACCACTGTTAGCACTCTCTGTGGTAGAGTGCTAAAACTTCTTGACTTTTTGTGCGATGCCCATTATCATATTTTTTGTAAAGATTTATATAAAAG
>DMYC01000373.1 GCA_003482695.1 Clostridiales bacterium UBA8960 | reverse complement strand
GCGGTTATTGGCGGTGTGGGCATCTTTCTTCCAGGGCTATTGCTCATATATTTTGTTTATCCGGTTTGGGAGAACATGAAAAAGATAAAAGCGATCAAGGTATCGCTTAAAGGGATTAATGCAGTTGCAGGCGGCTTGATTGCAGTTTCTGCCGTTGTACTGATGCAAAAGAGTGGACTCTCGGTAGAGAACATTCTGGTGACGCTTAGCACGATCGTATTGCTTAGGTTTAAGAAAATTCCAGTTCCACTCATCGTTTTGGGTGTCCTAATCGCAGGATTTATATTATAAAAGGAGTGCTCAAATGACACAAATTCATGATGAAATAAAAAAAGACAGACAGATTTGGAAGTTCTCTTTGTATGGATTCTTGAAAGACCTTACGTTCTTTGAACCCTACTTGTTGATTTATCTTATGGGACTTGGACTAAATCTTTTTCAAATCGGCCTACTCTTCGCTGTGAGAGAAGCGATCACATATATTTTTGAAGTGCCTTCAGGCGTTTTCGCTGACCATTATGGAAAAAAGAAAGAACTTCTCATTTGCTTCAGTTTTTACATCGTTTCTTTCATTTTCTTTTTTATAGGGACGCATGTGGCGATCATATCGATAGGAATGGTTTTTTTTGGACTGGGTGAAGCATTTAGGTCTGGAACACACAAAGCGATGATTTATACCTACCTTGAGCAAAAGTCATGGTTTGCACACAAAACGTATGTTTATGGTAGAACGAGATCCTTTTCGCTTTTAGGTGGTTCCATATCATCGTTTATGTCCATCCTTTTTATATTGAATTTACCGAGTGCACGCTGGATTTTCGCATTAAGCATCATCCCGTATGTGCTTGATTTCATGTTGATTTTGTCTTACCCGGACAGCCTTGATGAAAGAAGGGCGCACGAATGGCACTGGAAAGATTTTCTAAATGAAAATGTCGTACAGGTCAAGATGATATTCAAACATTTTGAGCTTTCGAAGATTTTAGTGAGCTCTTCACTCTATGATGGCATTTTCAAGTCCATCAAAGATTATATACAGCCGATCATGAAGGTGACGATTTTAGCATCTGTGGGAGTTGGACTATTTAAATCTTCATTTATGGAAAAGATGCAGCCTGACGATACCATCGTAATCGTGCTCGGTATGACGTATGGTATCTTTTATCTGTTTAGTGCATGGGTCTCGAAAAATGTTCACAAACTCAATCGATATTTTGACTCAGCCAAGCTGATGACTTATTCTTTTGATTTGATGGGTGTTTTTGTTCTAGCCCTGTCATTTGCAGTAAAATCAAATGCGATCGTGTTGATCGTCGCATTGTTTTTTATCTTGAACATGATGAAAGATGCAAGGCGACCACTATTTGTGGACGTGTGTGGTGATTATATGGTGAAGGAGCAGCGAGCAACCGTCATGTCTGTTGATAGTCAGTTGAAAGCGTTGTTTGTGGTGATTTTAGCACCTGTTTTAGGGTTTGTTGCGGATAGAATGTCCATTCAAGTCTTATTCTTGGGACTTGCCGTCTTCATTTTTACCATAAATCGAGTCATTAAGATTGAACCCAAATAAGGGTTCTTTTTTGTTAGATTCATTCAATTGAGGGTAAACTATATTTATCGTGATATAATTAAAAAACAATTCATAATTAATCAAGGGTGGTTCAATGAATGTAATAGGTATGAGAACAATCAAAACCGGATTAGCTGTAGCCGTAACGCTTTTAGTCTGTGAACTGTTTAAAGTCACCAACCCTTTTTTTGCAGCCATCGCCGCAATATTTGCCATGGAATCCTCAATTGATGAAACCATGGTTGCAGTGAGGGACAGGCTTCTGGGTACGATTCTGGGCGCTGTGCTAGCAATCATTTTCACGACATTTGTTCCCGTTAACGCTTTGTCCATAGGTGTGGGCATCATCGTCGTGATTCATCTATGCAACTTGTTCAAATGGCATGGCACCATAAAAATTTCAACAGTGGTTTTTGTGGCGATTGCCCTTGGCTTTCAAGAAGGGGGTCAAGTTGAGTATGCGATTTTCAGAACATTCGATACATTTATCGGTCTTTCGATCAGTGCTCTGATTAATCTGTTTGTATTTCCCAAAAGGTAATGTTAAAATAGTAACGATAATTACATTGGAGGATTGACTTATGAGAAAAGCAATGCTGGTATTTATGATTTTAATAAGCGTGTTAACCGTTATCGCTTGTGCAAAGACAAATGATAAAACAATAGAAACGACGGAAGTCGTCGTAACTGAAGCGCCAACGACTGAAACTTCAGCTGAGAAAATTGACATAAATGTTGCGGCCTTGATTGGTCCGACTGGTATGGGTATGGTTGAACTCATGGAAAAGAACGAGGCGGGTGAAACGGCAAACCGTTACAACTTCGAACTAGCGAGTACGCCAGATGCTTTAGTTGGTAAAGTCATCAGCGGAGAGCTTGATATTATCGCAGTGCCTACGAATTTGGCGCTGGTGCTTTATAATCGGACTGAAGGCAACATAAAGCTTGCGGCAGTTAACACGCTTGGCGTTTTATATGTGCTTGAAAACGGTGATGAAATACAGTCTGTGGCCGATTTGAGTGGCAAGACAATCCATGTGAGTGGAAAAGGCGCAGTCCCTGATTTTGTGGCTCAAACGCTTATTAAAGATGCAGGACTTGTAGTGGATCAAACTGTCACGATGGATTACGCGCTTGAACACGCAGACCTAGCGACAGCCATGGTGTCAGGCGACGTCAAAATCGGTATGTTGCCACAGCCTCATGTGACGGCAGCACTGATGAGAAATCCCGATCTTAGGGTCGCACTTGATGTAACGGCAGAGTGGCGCAGAGTATCTGGTGGTTCCGAAGAGTTGATGATGGGTGCCATTATCGTGCAAAAGGCATTTGCAGAGGCGCATCCGGCTGCGCTTAACGCTTTCCTTGACGAATACAAAGCTTCAGTTGCGTTTGTCAATCAAAATGTGGCTGATGCGGCTGGACTTATTGAAAAATACGGCATATTGCCAAATGCAGCAATCGCTGAAAAGGCAATTCCACTTTCAAACATCGTTTATATTGATGCGATGGAAGCAAAACCGTCGCTAGAAGCGTTCTTTAAAATTCTGTTCGACCTTGAACCGAAGTCGGTGGGAGGAAAGCTGGCTGATGAAGGATTCTACTATAACCGTTAAAACGAGAAAAGGCCTGCAGAATCTTGCAGTGGGCATGTTCTGGCTCATCATTTGGCAGTGCATTCATTATATTGTAGGGCGGGACGTTTTCGTTCCGTCTCCTTTTAGTGTGTTTAACGTGCTGCTAGAAATGATTTGGGAGGAAATGTTCTGGGTTACTGTGTTTCATTCTGTGTTCAGAGTGGCTGTAGGGATATTACTTTCCGTAATAGTGGGTGCACCATTTGGTATCGCTGCAGGAAGAATCGAATGGATCTATATATTGTTTAGTCCAATGGTAAGCATCATAAAATCCACGCCGGTCATATCTTTCATCATTATTGCGCTTGTATGGTTCAAATCTACCAATGTTCCTATTTTCATAGGTTTTTTGATGTGTTTTCCAATCATCTGGACCAATACGGTGATGGGGGTAAGGCAGGTTGACCGAAAGTTGCTGCAAATGGCAAAAATCTATCAAATATCCAAGAAAGACATTATGAAAGAAATTTACATGCCATCACTTGTGCCTTACATGTCTGCCGCGATCATAACGGCACTTGGACTTGGATGGAAAGTCGGCGTTGCAGCAGAAGTTTTGAGCCATCCAAGACGTGCAATCGGCAGTGAGCTCCACTCAGCAAAAGCTTATGTGGATACACCCTCTTTATTTGCATGGACACTTGTGGTCATTCTCCTCAGTTTACTATTTGAAACCGTTTTTGCCAAACTGATTCGGAAATGGGTGAGATCAACGCATTTTGGCTCACATAGGAGGTAGTGGATGAGTATCGTCATTCATCATTTGACAAAAAAATATGAAGACCGCACCATATTTGATGCTTTCAATGTGACTTTTGAAGGTGAAAAAATACACTGTCTGTTCGGTCCTTCAGGCTGTGGCAAAACGACACTGTTAAATGTCATAGCGGATTTAGAGCCAAAGGATGATGGCACCATCGAAGGGGTAGACCGCAAGAAATGCGCTTATGTTTTCCAAGAAGAAAGACTTTTGCCATGGCGAACCGTATACGAAAACATCGCATTTGTGTTAAAAGGCAAAATGGCGGATCATTTGATGAATGCCAAAGTCGATGAGGTACTTAAGCTGGTCCAGCTCGAACTGGCTAAAGACTTATACCCTGAGGCGCTTAGCGGCGGCATGAAACAGCGCGTGTCTCTCGCAAGAGCGTTTGCCGTCGATGCCGAATTGCTGCTTCTTGATGAACCCTTCAAAGGGCTTCACGTCTCCCTAAAAAAAGACCTTATGGATTATGTTATCGATTATTGGTTACAATACAAACCACAGCTTATTTTCACGACCCACGATCCGGACGAAGCACTCTATCTTGCCAGTGACATCTATTATTTGGAAGGACCACCTGTATCGATAAAAATGCACCGTGAAATCACGGAGACGCATTTGGAAAGACGTGCGCACCGCGAGAGATTGAAACCACTCAGTGAAGGTATGATTACTTCGGAAAAATAAGGGTAAGTATAATAGGCATAGTGTATGCTTACCGTAACACAAGGCTGCTAAAGGGGGTGGTGTTGTGGATTTTAAAGTATGTAAGTCATTGATTGGGGAAGCACCCATGGGGATTGCATATATTGAAGTGATTAGAGCGTCGGAACAAATTGTGGATTTGAGATTTCTGTTGATCAACGAAGCGTTTGAAAACATGATCGGCA
>DMYC01000324.1 GCA_003482695.1 Clostridiales bacterium UBA8960 | reverse complement strand
AACCTTAAGGCAACCCATGATTTGCTTCGGAACGTTTAATGCACTTTCCCGTAATGCCAAACCGCGCTCCGTTAAAGTAATATTAACACTTCTTTCGTTATCCTTGTTTCTTATGCGCTCAACTAAACCTTGAGTTTCAAGTTTCTTAAGCAAAGGGGTAAGTGTACCGGAATCAAGATACAGTTTCTCACCAAGCGTCTTCACGTTGATGTTGTCGTTTTCCCATAGAACCATCATCGTAATATACTGTGTGTAAGTGAGGTTTAAGGGATCGAGAAACGGTTTATAAAGGCGTGTAACCTCCTTTGAAACAGCATAAAGAGGAAAACAAAGTTGATTTTTGAGTTTTAAGGCATCGTAGTCCATTTCGAATCCTTTCAGAATAGTGGTTTTAATTAAATTGTACACAATTTAATTGCAACTGTCAAGAATCCTAAATAATCTTGTACCCGACGCCCCAGACCGTTTCGATGATGGGTGTGTTAGGAGAAAGGCCTTCAATTTTCTCTCGTATGCGTTTGACATGAACCGTTACAGTGAAGGCATCACCAAGTGAATCAAATTTCCAAACGCGTTCATAAATCTCTTCTTTTGAGAAAACGCGACCTCTATTTTTGGCGAGCAGCAAGATGATTTCAAACTCCTTTGGGGTTAACTCGAGAACATCACCACGGATGGTAAACGTTTTTGTCATTTCGTTGATTACGAAGTCCCTGATGACGATATTCGAATCATCAAACGATGTATTGGGGGCGTTTTTCATCTTCGCATAGCGTCTGAGTTGTGCTTTGACGCGTGCGATGAGTTCATTCGTGCTAAACGGCTTTGTCATGTAGTCATCAGCACCGACACCTAGACCTAGAACGATGTCCATATCCTGATTTTTAGCGGATACAATGATAATCGGAATATCTTTCAACGACTGAATCCTTTTACATATCTCTATGCCATCGCCGCTCGGCAACATTAAATCCAAAATAACAAGGCTGGTTCTATCTAACAAAGGAATGATCTTTGCGATGTCACCCGTATTTTCTACGACAACTTCATATCCGTTGATTTCTAGATAATCCTTTTGTGACCTCGCAATGCTTTTATCATCCTCTATGATTAATATTTTTTCCATTATAACCTCTTTCTAATTTGATTCGTTGTAAGCCTTTAGTCTAATCGAAATGGTCAGGCCATGTGAGTCGTTGCCAGTCGCCCAAATCTTACCACCATGACTGGAGATGATTTCTCGACAAATGCTCAAACCAATGCCGCTGCCTTTGATATCAAGGTTTCTTGATTTGTCGGAGCGATAAAATCGCTCAAATATTCGAGGAAGTTCACTTTCGCTTACACCAATACCGTTATCGGATATGTTGATGAAAACACCATCGTCATCCTGATTGGCTAAAATGACGATTTCAAGTGGACTTGTGCTTCTGTACTTGATGGAGTTCTCGATGGCATTGATGAAAACGCGCATCAGTTTTTCAGGGTCAACTTTTATGTGTGTTTCCTTGATGATGTAATGGAGCGATAATTTGCCACCGATTTTTTTCACATCGCTTTCAAGTTCATCGACACAATCCGTGAGAAAATCTCTAAGATTTACGATCTGCATATTGAGTTTAATCGTGTTTGTGTCATAACGGGTAATCTCGAACAAGTCGTTTAAGAGACTTTCAATCATGTAGGTCTTGGATTCGATGGTTTCCAAATACTCTTTACGGGTTTCGTTTGTTCGAGCGACACCGTCTTTCAGTCCTTGAACATAGCCGCGAATCGAGGTGATAGGCGTCCTCAGATCATGCGAGATATTTGCGATAAGTTCTTTTTTCTCCAGTTCCAAAACCTGTTGTTTTTGTACAGACGCCTCCAGCGAAGACCTCATGCTTTCTATACTCTCTGCCAGCTCCTGAAAGTCGTCTTCTTCATCATACTCAAGCTTTGCTGTCAGATTACCACGTTTAATTTCATTTGTGGTGAACGTCAATTTTTTTATGGACCGCTTAATTGGATTGGATATCCACGAGAGCAAAACGGCCAATAAAATCAAGTTCAGTGTACCATACAAGATAAAAAAGACTTTTTCAAAGACCTGGTAGGCAACTTCCAATCGTGTACTGTCTATTTTTACCCGGACATCAATCGTCCTTGTATCGGATAGAACATAGTGATGATGCTTCAACGAATACTGGATATTGGGTTGACTTTGCTCAAGTGACCTAAACAGATAACGCTCCAAGAAGTTCAAGTTTTCAATCTCATCGACAAAAGTCGTAAAATGGATCCGGTTGTTTTCACTGACCTCAACGATTAAGAATGTGGAGCTGAACTGATCGATGACTTCCGTTTTAAATTGATCACTTAGGAAAAACTCAGGGTTTTCAGTATGGGGGTTGACATAGGCTTCAAACTCATCGGAAACATTTGAAAAATTGTCGAAGATATCGTAATAAGTATCAAAAAAGTGAACAAAGTCAAAGTTTTCACTTAGAAAGTTGTTTGTGATGAACAAAGTGAATATTGCAGGCAAAAGTACCAACAAAACAAGAGAAATGATAAATTTCGTTTTTATTCTCATAAGGCTCCTCAAATCGTTAAGTGTGACACTATTATTATATCTCAAAATGCGAACAAATGTGAAATAACGTTTTTATTAAGAAACACCGTCAAGCGCTTCACAATTGTCATTTGATTTTAATTCAATCTTCACAGACTTGTTACATGAATCGTGTATAATAAGTCGAAGACAACTGTATTTTGTGCATCGGGAGGGACAGCGTATGATTAGAAGACTCATCAAAGGTTTGGCATTTGGTACACTAATGTTGACACTTGCCGTTCAAACATCGGCATCATTTGCTTACACAAAAATTTTAGAGACATCATCGGCGGTGGAACATTATGCGGATGGGGTAACACATCAAAACATCAGAATTTTCACAAATGAAGGCTGGATCAACATGAATGTAATGCGTGTGGATCTGAGAAAGAATGTAGAAATGACGGTTTTGATGGATACCGTGTTATCAAAAAGAGATACACTTACGAACCTCGTTAAAAAGAACAATGAAGAAAATAAAATCGTCGCGGCGATCAACAGTGATTTTTTTGACACGAACAGCAATTCGACGATGGGTAACCTCGTTAGAAACAATCAACTATTGAGCACAAGTGTCGGTTATGATGAGTTCGCTTCGTTTAATATGGGGCTCAATGGTCTACCTTTTATCGCTTATATCAATTCACCAAATAATACATTTACAAATGGAACGCATACAAAGTCCATCACGTATATCAATAAACCGTATTTATCATTTAGTAGGACCATTTACTATGATAAAGTTTTTGCGGCGAAATCTTACGGCAAAACATTAGGTGCCGACATTTTAGAAATGCTTGTCATCGATAATGTCATAAAGGAAGTGAGAAGAAATGGTGAACCGTTCAATATGCCGGAAAATGGTTATGTTCTTGCTTCTGTTGGCACGGATATCGCCGAAGTGAGTAAGAATTTTAAAGTAGGCGATACGCTTTCGATCAACTATGATGTGAATTTCAAGTATATGGATCTTAGCATAGGTGGCGGGGCACAACTTATCAAAGAAGGGAAGATCGTCTCGACTTTTTCACAAAACATTACAGGGAGACATCCAAGAACTGGGCTAGGTATTTCCAAGGACAGAAAAGAACTTATTCTAGTCACGATTGATGGGCGAACAACTTCATTTCGTGGTGTCACTCAGACGGAACTTGCAAATTTATTGATTGGCCTAGGCGCATATGAGGGCATTAATCTTGATGGTGGCGGGTCCACACAAATGGTGGCCAAATCCCCATGGACGACTCAAATCAGAACGTTGAACTATCCTTCAGACCAAGCTGAAAGAAGGATGTATACAGCACTCGCGATAGAAAAGAAACTCACCGAAACACCAGAGTTGAGAAGCATAAAAATAAAACTCGACAGTGACCGTATGCTTGTGGGCGCGGATATGAAAATCGTTTTAGAAGGCAGTGATACAAATTACAATCCGGTTTCAATCCCCGCAGGTGAGGTTGCTTGGTCTGTGACGGGTGTCAACGGCATTTTCGAGAATGGCCGCTTTATACCAGGTGTAGTGGGAAATGGTGTCATTACTGCATCCTATAATGGATTGACGGCAACACAAAGTATTGAAGTTAAAAACAGTGGCGTTAGATTAATCGCATCGCCAACCGTTATAAAACTTGATGAAAAACAGGAAAAAACGATCGCAATATCTGTACAGACTGAAGAAGGTCAAATCATACCGATTTCATCAAAAGCAGTAAAAGCGGTTGTGCCGCCATCACTCGGCGTTTTCAACTACGATAATGGCGTATTTACAGCTGGAGATAAGTCTGGTCAAGGCTACATCACGATTGAATTCGATGGCCTAAAAACACACATTCCTGTTGGCGTGGGAATTGACAAGCAAGTCTATTATGACTTCGAATCGCCAACAGCTAAATTTGAAAGTTATCCAGCTTCTGCAACGGGTTCTTATGTAGAAGTAAGCACCAATGCAAAAGTTGGGAAATCATCAGGTATGCTTACTTATGATTTTTCGAAGTCAACCGAAACGCGTGCGGCCTATATGGTGTTCAACAACCCAGTGATTTTACCCGTGGACACACAAGCCATTGGTATGTGGGTTTTTGGAGATGAAGGTAAAGACCATTGGTTAAGGGCAAAAATAAATGATGCTAAGTGCAATTCGACCAATCTCACGATCGCAAGACATGTCGACTGGACGGGTTGGAAGTATATTACAGCCGATCTTCCGCTTGAAATGGCGGCCCCTTTTGAACTTGAACGCGTTTATTTGGTTGAAACGGATGCCACTAGACAAAACAGCGGTTATATACTGGTCGATCAAATAGAGGCTGTTACAGGACAAAAAATTACGGTAACATTACCAGCAGAAGTAAATAGAGTGAAGCGATTTGTAGACTATAAGCTGCCAACGGGTTTGGTCGGCAAGACTAGTCAACTGTCAAGCTACATCTATTACGATAAACTGACGCAAACAGTAGATGCATTCATGAAAAACAACAAGTTTAACTGGTTCAGAAATGCTGGGCAATATAGTGTTTCAAACAGAAATGACTTGACTTTGGTAAGACTGAACAACAATAAAGGGTCCATTCGAACAAATGATCACACGCAGTGGATCAACTTGATTCAGTTTACCAAGAATTACAGCTCTACCAAACCTGTTGTTTTCATGCTCAGCGATGTCTATCTTTGGAATGACGCTTTAGAACTCGAACTATTCGTGGGTCAACTTAAAGCTTTGACGGATAAAGGTGTAGATGTTGCGGTGGTTATGCCGACGAACAATAAGACTTTTGGTGTCAATCGTATGAATGGCGCATATCTCCTAA
>DMYC01000001.1 GCA_003482695.1 Clostridiales bacterium UBA8960 | reverse complement strand
TGCCGCTTCAAAAGCAGGCGTAATTGGATTCACTAAGGCTGTCGCAAGAGAGCTTGCACCAAGAGGTGTTAGAGTCAATGCCATCGCACCGGGATTTATTGCGACGCAAATGACCGATGCCATATCAGATGAAGCTAAAAAGGCAACACTTCAAAATATACCTATGGGAAAATTCGGAGAGCCTGACGATGTGGCGAACCTTGTCATTTTCCTGGCATCAGAACAAGCAAAATACATCACTGGCCAAGTCATCCAAGTGGATGGCGGAATGGCTATGTAGTTATTCAGGAGGCATATATATGAATCATCGCGTAGTGGTTACCGGAATCGGTATTGTTTCACCAATAGGTCATGGTGTTGACCAATTTTGGGATGGCGTTAAAGCAGGAAAATGTGGCATTAGCCTAATAGAGTCTTTTGACACGACTTCATTCAAAGTTAAAGTTGCAGGAGAAATCAAGGATTATGATCCATCGGCAACGATCAATAAAAAAGATGCGAAACGTATGGATCGTTTTACCCACTTTGCGATCACTTCGTCTAAATACGCTGTTGCAGATGCCAATCTCACAATTGACGAGACGAATGCTGAACGCATCGGCATCTATATGGGCAATGGCATTGGTGGTCTTATCACAATCGAAGAAACATCCGAGAAACTGATGACTAAAGGCGTCGATAGAATCTCACCATTTTTTATTCCCATGTCCATTTCAAACCTTGCTGCAGGTAATGTCTCAATTGAGCTCGGCATAAAAGGCTCTTGTCTCACATACAACACGGCATGTGCATCCAGTGCGAGTGCCATAGGCGAAGCCTTTAAAGACCTCAAAGCAGGCTATCATGACGTTATGCTCGCAGGCGGTTCAGAGGCGACTATTACAGCACTTGGTATCGGCGGATTTCAAGCAATGACTGCGCTATGTGAAGCAACAGATCCGATGAGAGCTTCAATACCGTTTGATAAAGATAGAAGTGGCTTTGTTATGGCAGAAGGTGCCGCGATGCTCGTGCTAGAGACGCTTGATCACGCTAAAGCGCGTGGTGCAAAGATATACGCTGAGCTCGTAGGCTATGGCACAACAAGTGATTCTCATCACATCACAACACCAGCACCTGGTGGCGAAGGTGGTGCAAGAGCTATGAAAATGGCGATTAGAGACGCTGGCATTAAGCCGGAAGATATTGACTACATCAACGCTCACGGAACAAGCACACCATACAACGACATTTTCGAGACCGCGGCGATCAAGTCAACATTCGGGGATCATGCCTACAAGTTGGCCGTATCATCGACAAAATCCATGACAGGACATTTGCTTGGTGCAGCGGGCGCAATCGAGTCAGCTGTATGTTCCCTCTCGGTTCAAAATGATTATATCCCTGCAACCATCAACTTCAATGAGGCAGATCCTCAATGCGATTTAGATTATGTTCCAAATGTAGGCCGTCAGAAAAAAGTGAGATATGCACTTACAAATTCACTTGGCTTCGGTGGGCATAACGCTTCACTTATTTTCTCGAAATACGAAGAATAGGAGTTCTCATGCTGTTAAATAGCAATCAGATACAAGAGATTATCCCCCATAGATATCCGTTCCTGCTCGTGGATCAAGTCATCGCGCTTGAAGAAGGCGTAAGTGCCACTGGCATTAAGAATGTCACGGCAAATGAGTATTTCTTTTTAGGGCACTTTCCACAGGAGCACGTCATGCCTGGTGTCCTCATCGTCGAAGCACTCGCTCAAGTCGGTGCAATCGCCATTTTAAAGAAAGAAGAAAATAAAGGAAAAATCGCATATTTTGCTTCAATAAATAACTGCAAGTTTAGAAGAAAAGTGATACCAGGTGATACGTTGACGCTAACTGTGGAAATCGTAAAATCCAGGTCAAATTTCGGTGTTGGCAAAGCGACTGCCCGAGTTGGCGATGCCATCGCTTGTGAAGCGGAATTATCTTTTATGATTGGATAGTGCCAATCCTCCAAAAGCAAGGACAGAGATCTTTTATCTCTGTCCTTTACTTTTTAGTAACAATATGTTATACTTTTTTGAAATTTAGCGGAGGTAAATTATGGTAAATACACTAAAAAATCTGAATAGAATCGTCATTAAAATCGGCTCTTCTTCATTGACACACGACAGTGGCCTACTTGATTTATGGAAGATGGAGAGCTTAGTCAAGCAAATCGCGAACCTTTATAACAGCGGAAAAGACATCATTATTGTCTCCTCTGGCGCCATCGCCGCTGGAATAGGTAAAATGAAACTCTCCGAAAAACCGAAGAGCATACCCGAAAAACAGGCAGCTGCAGCGGTTGGACAAAGTACACTTATGCATATGTACGAAAAATTTTTCGCGGAATTCGGCATCACGGTTGCACAAGTTTTGCTGACCAAAGAGGATATGTATCAGGATTCACGTCGTGAACATTGCATAAACGCACTGGAAAAACTCATTGACTTTAGAATCATTCCCATCATAAACGAGAACGATGTCGTCGCTATAGATGAAATCAAAGTCGGCGATAATGACACATTATCTGCTGAAGTATGTAAAATGATAAATTTTGAAAACTTAATTATTTTATCAGACATAAACGGGGTATATAATAAAGACCCTCGAAAGTTTTCAGATGCTTTCATGATCCCAGTTATCGACAAAATCGAGACTCTTGATATGATAGATGCTGGAGATGCTGGCTCAGCAGTTGGAACTGGAGGGATGCAGACTAAATTTAAGGCCGCTCGAATTATCGAAAGCGTCGGCAAGACCATGTTCATCGTCAACAGCGGTGAACCTGACGTTTTAAATTATTTGTTCAGTGGGCAACCATTTGGTACATTTTTTGATTTTAGAAATAGATAAGGGGAATAGCTGACTTATGACAGATTATACTTTAGAAATAAAAAAAATGGGCACTCAAGCAAAGGAGGCCGCACGATTTTTGAGAACACGCTCCACTGTGGAGAAGAATCAACTTTTACTTGAAATCGCAAAACAACTAAATGCCGCCAAATCGGACATTATCGCTTCTAATGGCATGGACGTCGCAGATGCACGTTCAAGTGGTCTCAAAGAGGCGCTGATCGAGCGCTTGACACTAACCGAAAAGCGTTTTGAAGAGATGGTTGAGGGGCTGGTTCAAGTCGTGTCGCTTAAAGATCCTGTTGGAGAAGTGGATGGCATGTGGCTAAATGATTCAGGCCTTCAAATCGGTGCTCGACGTGTACCACTTGGTGTGATTGCGATGATTTATGAATCTAGACCGAACGTGACCATCGACGCGACAGCATTATGCATCAAAACTGGAAATGCAGTGATACTAAAAGGTGGCTCTGACGCTTTGATGACGAATAAGGCGCTGATGAAAGCCGTGGATATTGCGATTGAAACCTGTGGATTTCCTAAAGGTTCCGTTCAGCTCGTTGCAACGACTGATCGCGATTTCACTAAACAACTGTTGGCTGCCAAGCCTTATATCGATTGTGTCATACCGCGCGGAGGCGCAGGACTCATACAGTTTGTTTCTGACCATTCAAAAGTGCCTATGATCGAAACGGGCACAGGCAACTGTCACATCTATGTCGATTCGGATTACGATGTCAATAAAGCGATAGAGATCATCAAAAATGCAAAGGTACAAAGACCAGGCGCTTGTAACGCCGTAGAAACGGTCCTCATCAACATCGAGAACGCGAACGCGGTACTTAAGCAATTGATTGAGACATTAACGGAAGCCGGTGTAGAACTTGCACTTTGTGATAAATCGTTTGAAATCGCCAATTCGTTATCATTAGACCTCTCAAGTTGCAAACTCGCTGCGGACTACGATTGGGAAACTGAGTATTTGGATTTCAAACTTGCCGTCAAGACGGTTAGCACGTTAGAAGATGCAATCGCTCACATCGACGCTTATAGCAGCGGTCACTCGGAGGCAATTCTCACAAACCACTATGATCATGCTCAAAAATTTCTAGACTATGTCGACTCGTCAACGGTCTATGTAAATGCGTCCACACGCTTCACAGATGGGGGGCAATTTGGTTTTGGTGCAGAAATCGGCATAAGCACCCAAAAACTTCATGCTCGAGGCCCTATGGGGCTTGTTGCGCTAACGACGATTAAATATGTCGTATATGGGAACGGTCAAATTCGAGATTAATGTTTTCTGTCTTTTTCTCATATTGATTTTATATAACTGTCATTTTATAATGAATTAAGGAGTGTGATTGACAAATGAAAGACAACAATCATAAAGTAAAGAGTATCTTGAAGCAAGTTATGATTTTCAATGATTTCTATGAAGAAGTCATCCATTCCAGTATCATTAAGAATCAGGACACCGCTGTCAGCAAACTTGAATTTAAATTGCTGCACACGGTTTACCGTCATGAACGTCTCATGATTTCAGAAGTTTCAGAAATCCTGAATATCTCTCTACCAAATTGTAGTCGATACGTTAAGACGGCTATTGAGGACGGCTATTTGCACAAGCAGATCGACCTCGAAGATAAACGCGTCTATTATATTTCATTGACTGAAAAAGGTCGAAATATCGTAGAAAGCACTTTGAGCAGCTTTAGCGAAGAGATGTCCCACCAATTACTGGACCTTGATTTTAAAACACTGGAAAAGCTCGACCAAACGTTTTCTAATCTAAACAACATACTATCTGAAACACTGTTAGGCAATAAGCATAATTGAAACCTCGCTAATCCATTAAAAAAACTCAGAATCTCGAAAGCCTTCGAGACACTGAGTTTATTTTTTTGAGTAGAGACTACTTGATGAATTTTGATGTAAAAGCTTCAGAGAAATTCATTTTAGAAGTCGTTAATCCTCTTTCCATCATCCAATTCACGACCGTATCAAAAGTGACCTCGTCAGCCGGTTGAGCATGGCTAAGTTCAGGAAACTGGAACTTGCCAACTAACGATGGTGGAAAACCCAATTGATCGACTAGAAGCTCAATGTATTCATCTTGACTTGTGCTGTTAAGATAATCGACACCTTGGTTATAACCTTCATAAAGTGCCTGAATTTCAAAAGCTTTTCCTTCGAGTGAAGAATCCGTCATAATGAATATTCCCGGTTGCAGTCCCAAATCTAGTGTACCACTTACTTTCTCACCGCCATTAAGAACTGCGGCAGATGCTAAAGGCTCTGGCAAAGTCGCTGCATCAAGTTCTCCTACGCCAAGCATTTCAAGTCTCACTGGCATTTGAGGAATCGCAATCGCCTCCACTTTGTCATTCATATTTTCCACATACGCGATTTGGTCCGTGACGAAATCAATCACTGTATTTGCAGAAATGCCCACGCGAACTGGATCGATTTTGAAAAATGCGTCTCTATCGAGATTAGGGGTTGTCACCATGACATAACTGCCATAAGTTTGCGATGTGATTTTGGATTTTAAACCTGCTTCGTTATAAAAAACGATCGTCAACATGTCCGCCATTACACCATCAAGGTTTCCCGTTTGCATCGCTGTATCGCGGTCGAGCGCACTCTTGAACACTGTAATTTCAACGTCTAAACCTAGTTTTTCAAAGTAGCCGTTCTCGCTTGATAAGATAAATGGCGC
>DMYC01000129.1 GCA_003482695.1 Clostridiales bacterium UBA8960 | reverse complement strand
AAGGAGACGGAAATAAACCGCCTAACAATTGGACCAGTTTTTTTGCTGAAGACTGCTGGGAGTATGATTCGATGAGCGACTCATATTATTTGCATCTTTTTGCTAAAAAACAACCAGACCTTAATTATCATAACCCTAAAGTGATCGAAGAAATCAAAGAGATCATGAGGTTTTGGCTGGGTAAAGGCGTAAGTGGTTTCAGATGTGATGTCATCAACCTGATTTATAAGTCATCACTGGAAAATGGCAAGAAAAAATGGATACTTACTGGAAGCGAACATTACTTATCTCAAGAAGGGGCTCACAGGATATTAAGGGCACTTAGGCACGATGTTCTAAGCGATTATGAGTGCTTCACAGTGGGAGAAACTGTATTTGTAACACCTGAAATGGGTAAGGATTTGTGTGACCCTGCTCGTGAGGAACTTGATATGATTTTCTCTTTCGAGCACATGGAGACGGATCAGTATCTTGTGAAATGGTTTAAAAGAAAATTCAACCCGGAACGTTTCGCAAAAGTGATCAGCAGATGGCAAACGGAGCTGGATTGGAATGCAAATTATCTTGAAAATCACGATCAGCCTAGAAGCGTTTCTAGATTTGGCGATGATGAAAAGTATTGGGAAAAATCCGCAAAAATGTTAGCCACTTTGTTGTTGACTTTAAGAGGCACGCCATTTATATATCAGGGGCAAGAAATTGGTATGACCAATTTTGATTTTAGCGACATGTCTGACCTTCGAGATATTGAGTCATTCAATGTCGACCGATTGTGTAAAAAAATGGGTATTCCGAGTTTTTATAGATGGATCATGATGAAACGTTGCTCAAGAGACAATGCGAGGACGCCTTATCAATGGAGCAGAGAGGCCAATGCTGGTTTTACAGACGGCAAACCGTGGATAGGCATAAACAAGAATCATTTAAAAATAAACCATCAAAGTCAAAATAGTGACGCACATTCTGTGCTGGAATATTATAAGAAAGCGATACAAACAAGAGCGACAAATGAGGTTTTGATTTATGGCACTTTCAAGCTGATCAAAGCGTTCAAGGATTTGATGATTTATCAAAGGAAGCTTAATGAATCAACGGTCATCGTCATTCTCAACTTTGGAAAACGCACACAAACCGTTAATGTGACTGGTAAAGTTTTGCTATCAAACTATGAAAAAGAGTATTTTGATGGTATTTTGCTTCCGTTTGAAGCGGTTGTTATCAAAAATAAGACGTAATGGAGGCTCATATGGTTGAGTCCTATAAAAAAAATCGTTTGACTTTTGGGTTAGGCACGATAGGTCGCGATATGGTATATGCTTTAATCAGCATGTATCTGATGTTTTATTTGACCGATGTGCTTGAACTTCCAAATGAGATTATGTGGTGGGTAACGGGTATAATCTTGTTCGCACGCATTTTTGATGCTTTTAACGATCCGGTGATGGGCGTGATCGTCGACAATACACGCACGCGTTTTGGAAAGTTCAAGCCATGGATCGCCTTTGGTACATTGACATCAGGGCTTTTCACTGTTCTTCTTTTTACGGATTTTGGACTTAGGAGCCATTCTTTTGTTTTTATATTTGCGATCATCTATTTGTTTTGGGGCATCACTTATACCGCTAATGACATATCTTATTGGTCTATGATGCCGTCGCTGACAACTAAGCAGCATGAACGTGAGGAAATTGGTGCATTTGCACGTATATGTGCGAATGTTGGATTATTTGCTGTCGTCGCTGGTATTGTGCCTCTGACGATGGCACTCGAGGGTGCCTTAGGGAGCCTTAAGACTGCGTATTTCGTGTTTGCCATAGGTGTGGTTGTTGTGATGTGGGCTGGACAAGCAGTGACGCTATTTGGCGTCGTTGAGCCTAAGAATGTTTTTAAGCTGGAAGAAGCGACGACTTTAAAAGGCATGATCCGAGCGATATTCAAAAATGACCAGTTGTTGGTGACTGCCATTTCGATGGCACTTTTTATGATCGGCTACACGACGACGGCGAGTTTTGGGCTTTATTTTTTTAAGTACGCTTATGGCGATGAAGGGATGTATGCTCTTTTCGCATTAATACTTGGGGTTTCTCAAATCATCGCACTTATCGTATTTCCATTTTTCAGCAAACGCTTTACGAGAAAAAGCCTCTACACAGTGGCGACTTTATTCGTGGTTGCCGGATATGTAATCTTCTTTTTTTCGCCCATGAATATGATTTTTATTGGGCTATCTGGTATTTTGCTGTTCTTAGGGCAAGCTTTTATTCAAATTCTCATGCTTTTGTTTTTAGCGGATACGATAGAATATGGTCAATGGAAACTCAATAAGAGAAACGAAAGTGTCACATTCTCGATTCAACCTTTCATCAATAAAATGGGTGGTGCAGTGGCAAGTGGCATCGTGGGCGTGACTGTGATCCTATCGGGAATCAATGAAGCGAATCACGCAAGTGATGTGACTGCTGAAGGGCTACTCATGATGAAAAGCGCTATGCTAATCATCCCTTTGATATGCATCTTGGCGGGTTATCTCGTCTATAGAGCGAATTATAAGATCGATCGCGTCATGTATGAGCAAATTTTAATGGAACTCAAAGCGCGTGGCGACATTCAAGTAGGAGACTTAAATGATTAAATTTATCATAAGACATTTTATTAAAAATCATCAGGATGTTGAGAACCATGATGTGAGGGAACGCTATGGCATTTTATCCGGTACACTGGGCATAATATGTAATGTCATTTTGTTTGTGGTAAAAATGATCATCGGGCTCCTTATGAATAGTATCGCCATTACGACGGATGCATTCAACAACTTATCCGATACTGGATCTTCACTCGTAGCCATTATTGGAGCCAAATTAAGCAGAAGAGATGCAGATCAGGAACATCCATTTGGGCATGGTCGATTTGAATATATTGCGTCTTTGATCATCTCATTTATAATTATGCTTGTTGGTATTGAACTACTCAGAACCTCATTTAGTAAAATTCTTAATCCTGAGCCTGTGGTTTTTAATGTCGTCTTAATGGCCATTCTCATATTATCCGTTCTCGTAAAAATTTGGATGTTTTCATACAATCGGTATATTGGAAACTTGATTAACTCAAATGTAAACCGCGCAACGGCCTCTGATAGTTTAAACGATGTGGTTGCAACAAGTGCAGTTATCATTACGACGATCGTTGGCAAATATTTCGATTTCCCGCTTGACGGTATTGCAGGCGTGATCGTATCACTTCTCATCATTTATACAGGTTTCAACATCGCAAAAGAAACGGTTAATTTGCTTTTGGGTATGTCACCCAGTGAAGAGCTCGTTATCAAAATACATGAAATCATAGATGGCAATCCTTACATCGTTGGTTCTCATGATTTAAAAGTCCACGATTATGGACCCGGTCGTTCCATCGCATCTATTCATGCTGAACTATCCGATCAAACAAACATCGTAAAAGCACATAATATTATCGATGGGCTAGAAAAAAAAGTGCTTAGAGAACTCGGCGTCGATATCGTCATCCACGTTGACCCGATTGGAGAAGATGAGGTTGGACCTATCGATTGATTTACAAAAAAAACCAGCATATGCTGGTTTTTTTATGTCTATTGCGTTCTTGAAACGAAAATGAATGCGATTAAATAGGCAAATGCTGTGAAAATAAAAGTTGCGACGAAGCTCGTCAAATCAATTAGACCACCCAATAACAACGGGCCTGTGATCGCTGCAAGTGATGAGCTGAAGTAGTAAAGGCCAGTAAAGGTACCAATTTTTTCTTCACTTATTTTTTCAACGACCATAGGATATGAGTTGATGTTGATCAGAGCCCAGAAAAAACCACCGACAAACATGAATCCCATCATGACAGCCTGATTGAAAGGGAATATCGTACCGATCATCGCGATCATGATGAATACGATGGCATCTCCAACAAGTCCAATCAGTATTGTTTTACGTTTGCCGAGCTTTGATCCGATAAAACCGGCAGGTATTGAAAAAGTGAGGAATGAGAGTGCAAAGAATCCAAGTGTCAACGATGCATCGGAAACTTCTAACCCCAAGAATTGAACACAATAATTACTGAACGTTGCTTCTACACCTTGGTATCCTACAAACCAAAAGAAAATGGCAAATAAGATGTACAGAGTAGATTTGTCTTCAGCAGACCATATTTCTTTAATCGAAGCACGAATGCTGATCCGTGTCTGCTCAGCCACTTGGGCTATCTTTGGTTCTTTTATGAATTTAAGGAGCATACCAAGAGCAAAAATCATCATGATTGCTGTGAACACAAAAGGGTAATTTCGGTTCTCTCGAGATAAAAATGAACCGCCGACAAGTACAAATACAGAAGCTAAACCGCCCATAAAGTTTATGATGCCGTTCGCTTTGCTTCTAAGCGGTGCAGGGGTTATATCAGGCATAAGCGCAACAGTAGGCGCTCTGAAAATGGCCATTGAAAAATTTAGTACGGTTATGATGATCATAAAGCTCAGAAAACTCGTATAGTTCGGAAGTAATATAAAAGCGAATGCAGATAGTGGAATCCCGATCATTAAAAAGGGCATTCGCCTTCCAAATCGCGTATGCGTTCGA
>DMYC01000284.1:230-3571 GCA_003482695.1 Clostridiales bacterium UBA8960 | reverse complement strand
GTTGTGATCATAGGTCATAACGGTTCTGGTAAATCGACGCTTTCCAAATTATTCAATGGTATATATTACCCCACTAAAGGAAAAATTTATATAGACGATCTAGATACATCTGATGAGGCTTTGATTTGGGAAATTAGAAAACGTGCCGGAATGGTATTTCAAAACCCAGATAATCAACTCGTCGCAACCATAGTTGAAGAGGATGTCGCTTTTGGCCCTGAAAATCTTGGTTTGCCTAGCGAGGAAATTAGAAAACGTGTAGATGAAGCACTTGAGACGGTCAAAATGTCCGAGTTTAAGAGAAAACCGCCTCATCACCTTTCTGGAGGTCAAAAGCAGCGCGTTGCCATAGCGGGGATTCTTGCCATGAAGCCTAAATGCATCATTTTTGATGAACCAACGGCCATGCTGGATCCATCTGGACGAAAAGAAGTTATACAAACGATTCATCACTTAAATAAAACAGACAAAATGACAGTCGTCCACATCACTCATTTTATGGATGAAGCTGTTCATGCAGATCGCATCTTAGTGATGGATGAAGGTGAGATTGTTTTGGAAGGCACTCCTAAAGTCGTTTTTAGCCAAGTCGAAGCACTAAAAAAAATAGGTCTCGATGTCCCTCAAGTGACGCTTCTGTCGCACGAATTGAATCAATTGGGATTCGATGTGACTTCAGAAAATTTAACTGTAGATGAACTGGTGGATAATTTATGTCAATTAAAATCTTAAATCTAACCCATATATATGATAAAAAAACGCCAAATGAAACAGTGGCCATTGATAACATAAATCTTGATGTTCAAACGGGTGAATTCATTGGCCTTATTGGGCATACGGGCTTAGGCAAGTCAACTTTAATCCAGCAATTGAACGGGCTTTTAAAACCTTCAAGTGGTGACATCATAGTGAGTGGTTACAACATCACAGAAGGGCTTGATTTGCCGAGAAACAACAAAAGGAAGGTTACAAAAGCCGAAGTTACAGCAAGAAAGAAAAGACTCCTGGAAGTTAGAAAACGGGTAGGCCTTGTATTTCAATATCCAGAATATCAACTTTTTGAGGAGACGATTGAGAAAGACATCGCATTTGGTCCGATTAATCTCGGACTTAATGAGTTTGAAGTAAAAAATCGTGTTATTGATGCGATGCAAACGGTTGGCATTGATTACGAGACCTACAAAGACCGCTCTCCATTTGAACTAAGTGGTGGTCAAAAGCGTCGTGTAGCGATCGCAGGGGTATTGGCTATGAAACCTGAAGTGCTAATACTGGATGAACCCACTGCTGGCCTTGACCCAAGAGGACGAGATGAGATTTTGGGTCAAATTAAACGGTTACATGATAAAGAGAAAATTACAGTCATTATTGTTTCACACAGTATGGAAGATATGGCTAAAATTGCAGAAAGACTTGTTGTGATGAACAAAGGTCAAATCGTTCTAGATGGTACGCCAAAGGAAGTGTTTAGACATATCGATTTGTTGGAAGAGATTGGTTTGGCAGTGCCTCAGATTTCGTATTTGATTAGACAATTGGTCAAGAATGGTTTTGATATTAGCCCTGAAATCATTACTGTAGAAGAAGCAAAGAATGCGCTTATATCGCATCTAACAAAGAGTGGAAGGTGAGTTATGTTAAGAGATATTACAATAGGACAATACTATAGTGTCTCATCGGTCATTCACAAACTGGATCCAAGATTTAAAATTGTCGCTTCGATGATTTACCTGATATCCCTTTTCTTGATAAATCAATTGTATGCATATATTGTGGTCGTTGCTTTTATTGGGATGGTCGTTAAGTTGTCAAAAGTGCCTGTCGGTTTTATTCTTAAAGGTTTAAAGCCTGTTTTTCTGCTGATCGTTTTTGCATTCGTAATCAATATATTCTTGACGACTGGAACAACGGATCCATTAATTCACTTAGGCATCATTAAAATCTACCCAGAAGGCATAGAGCGTGCCTTTTTTATGGCGATTAGACTTGTGCTGTTGATCGTTGGTACATCGCTGTTAACGTTGACAACATCACCGATTGAATTAACGGATGGGATAGAGTATTTGCTTAATCCATTTAAGCGAATAGGGCTCCCGGCGCATGAACTGGCAATGATGATGACGATCGCTTTAAGGTTTATTCCAACTCTACTTGAGGAAACGGATAAAATTATGAAAGCACAAATGGCCAGAGGGGCAGATTTTGAAAGTGGAAACCTTATGAATCGCGCGAAAGCATTAATCCCACTGTTAGTGCCTTTATTCATCAGTGCATTTAGACGTGCAGACGAACTCGCAATGGCGATGGAAGCAAGGTGCTATAAAGGTGGAGAAGGTAGAACGAGGATGAAGGTTTTGCGTTATACAAGATTGGATCTGTTCGCAGGTTTCGCAGTGACGGTTTATCTTGTAATTTGCATTTTATTATAGGTTCGTTATGCAGACGATATTTTTAAGATTAAAGTACGATGGCAGCCACTATCGTGGGTGGCAAAGACAAAACAGTTCACCCACCATACAAGGTGTTCTTGAAAAAGCGCTAACAAAACTTTTAAAGCAAGAGATTACGATTGACGGGTCGGGGAGGACTGATGCAGGTGTTCATGCACTGGATCAATGTGTGACGTTTAAAGCCCACCTAATCATGCCAGTGGAAAATCTCAAATTTGCACTTAATAAGATTCTTCCAATAGATATCTATGTAAATGAAGTTCAGATTGTTCCAAATGATTTTCATGCTAGGTATAGTGCAGTTGGTAAAACTTATGCCTATAAAGTGTATACGGATTATGAACGCAATCCTTTTTTGGACAGGTATCATTTTCATTTTCCACATAAGTTGGATTCAGAGTCGATGAAAAGCGCGATGGCTCATTTTATTGGAACATATGATTATAGAACGTATATGGCGAGTGGTAGCTCAACAAAGAATACAACGAGAACCATTTATAGATTTGATCTCGATGAAACAGATGAAAGTTATGTTTTCACAATTACTGGTAACGGGTTCTTATACAACATGGTAAGGATAATCGTCGGAACGGTGCTGCATGTCGGAGTCGGTAAGATTGCGCCGGATCAAATTCTTGATATTATTGAATCGAAGGATCGAAATCGCGCAAAGTTTACACCGCCGGGAAATGGCCTTTATCTAAAAAACGTCTATTATGACGCTCAGACATTAAATGAATTTGTTTCAGAAATGATGAAATAAATTCGCTCTTATTATTGACATACGTAGTAAAGTACTATAAAATAGATTGTGGTCTGCTAGTGAAACAGACTATTAAAATTGAAGTTAAATTTATGAAATCTAGAAATCCTGCCCCGGGTTTTTGAGAT